>JAHQVZ010000313.1 GCA_019634055.1 Leptolyngbyaceae cyanobacterium MAG.088 | reverse complement strand
TTACTTGGTTAAAACCGTTTGAACGTCGTTATGGCATTGACCTGCGCTCCTTGGCGCTACTGCGTTTAGGTCTGGCGCTAGGAATCCTTATTGACCTGGGGTTTCGTCTGGGAAATATATCGGCGTACTACACCGATCAAGGTGCTGTCCCCCGTAGCGCTTTAGGAGAACTTTGGTTGCCAGGGTACTGGTCTATTCATGCGTTGAGTGGTTCTGTCGGGTGGCAGGTGATTTGTTTTGCGATCGCAACACTTAGTGCCCTACTCATGCTGATTGGCTACCGTACTCGTTGGGCTACGGTAGTGGCCTGGGTGATGCTGGTCTCATTGCATAACCGTAATCCTTTAGCGATTTCTGCCCCTGACGACCTGTTAAGAGCCATGGTCTTTTGGGCCATGTTTTTACCCCTGGGCAGTAGCTACTCAGTGGATCAGGCGTTAAATATGTCCCCCAACCCCCAACCCAAACAGATTCTGACTGGAGCGACCCTGGGGTTGATGGTACAGCAGTGTTGCATTTACATCGGGTCCGCTCTGTTTCTCACAGCCAGTAATGGCAATAACGCACCAGGCGTGGCCGTAGTATTGGCCGCAACCGGCTCACTTTTACTCTGGAGCCCCATTAAAACTGACCTTTGCAGGACCTTAGCCATTGTGCTTTTAATCAGCTTGCACATGGGCATCGCCCTAACCTCAAACCTGGGGCTATTACCTGTGCTCAGCTGTTTTACCTGGCTGGTTTTTATACCTTCATCGCTATGGGACCACTGGGCTGAGCGGGTATTTACACCAAAACAGCTGGGGCTGAAGATTTACTACGATGCCGAGTGCGGCTTTTGCAAAAAAGTAGTACATCTGCTGCGAACGTTTCTGGTACTGCCCCGTCGAGTGCCCTTACAAATTGCCCAGAGCGATCCGGTCATTCAAACCGCCATGGAAACCCAAAATTCCTGGGTCATCGTCGACTGGCAAGGGAACCACCATTACAAATGGCAAGGCATTGCCTATGTGGTCAGCCTTTCACCCATATTGCATCCCTTAGCCCAGGTATTGCGGTGGTCACCCCTGATGGCCATCGGCACCCGCATCTATGAAACCATTGCCAATAATCGTCGGTTTGCCGGTAACTTTACCAAGCCGTTTAAATACCAATCCTTTGCCGTTCGCCCCACCAGTTTTCTGAGTTTGGCACCGTTACTAATTTTGCTCTTTATTTTTCTATTTAATTTCCAGCTACAGGCATTTCAGGGGTTGGCTCCATTGGGGCAGAGTGCCCGTCTAGATCAGACCTGGACTATTTTTTCCCCTTGAGACTGCGTCAGATTATGCCAATTGGCCACATTTCTAACAGTGCTTTGCCCATAGCGCTCTCTTTAAATTGATACTATAGTGCTGGCATTCAAAGCACCTCATTATTTCCATGCAGCTTCGGGCATTTTTCCGCAACGCAGGGCAGTGGCTTTTTAAGTCCCCTGACCAATCTCTTGAACAAGCCTATGAAGCTGCTTTGGCCATCAAGAAAATAGAAGACGACTATTTTGATGGCAAGCCCATCGCTCCAGAAAATAGTGATTACGGGGACAGTGCCTATCGCTATATTCAGGGAGAGGTGGAGCGCAGCATTATCTTAATTAAACAGCGGATGGAAGCCTTTGAAGCTGCCCGCTCAAGTGTATCTAAGGGACAGCAGATGGAAGTGCGTTCCTATGACGACCAGCAGGATGAATACACCCTTGATTTGATCGATCAGTCTGCCATTATTTTTAAAAAATTACGGTTTATTGATGAGATTTTAGGGCGCTATGCAGACATTACTAGTCAGCTAACCGCATTAGAAACGACCAGTGAACTGACTGAGACAAAAAATAACAGCAAAAAAGCAGCTGATAAAACTGATAAGAGCCGAGCCGGTTTAGCCGCCCGCAGCAGTGTTTTACCCCGCTCAATTTTACGTACAGTCGATCGGGTTAAGCAGGATCTAGATCCAAAAGCTGAAGCCGATGTCATGCGCAGCTTTCGTAAATCTCAGGGTAAAACTAAAATCGCCCTGCGGTTTGTACTGCTCCTGATAATTGTGCCGCTACTCACACAGCAATTGACCAAGCACTTTATCGTTGGACCAGTCGTTGACTATGCCCGCGACACCACAGGGGCAGAGGTATTTCTCAATGATGAAATGGAAGAAGAAGCCCTGCATGAGCTGCAACAGTTTGAAGAACGGTTACGATTTGAGGTGATTTTAGGCAAAGTGGCCGCTCTCAGCGAAACCGAGCTCGAAGAGCGCGTATTAGATAAAGCTCTGGACATTGAAGAAGAGTACCGTGAACGGAGTGCAGACTCAGTCAAAAATGTTTTTGCCGATATTTTTGCAGTACTGGCCTTTTCGACGATATTGAGCACCTGTAAACGTCAGGTAGCGACACTCAAAGCATTTATCGATGAGATCATTTATGGCCTTAGCGACAGTGCCAAGGCGTTTATTATTATTCTATTTACCGATAGGTCTGTGGGGTTTCACTCGCCCCACGGTTGGGAAGTGCTCTTAGAAGGCATGTCACGTCACCTGGGTTTTCCGGCCAACCGCGATTTTATTTTCCTATTCATCGCTACGTTTCCTGTGATTTTAGACACGGTGTTTAAATACTGGATTTTCCGCTATCTCAATCGCATATCACCGTCCGCCGTAGCCACCTACAAAAATATGAACGAATAGGATACCCATCGTAAAGACCGTTCCATGGAACGTCTCTACAATGAGCCATAAAAAAAATTGAAGACGGTGGTTGCATCGGTGGAAAAACCCACTACACTGACCAATTAGTCCCAATAAAGAGGGGAACGCTTTCCCCGATAAACTCACCAAGAAGGGAATGCTTACCCCGATAAATTCAATCAGAGGGGAACGTATTGCCGATAAATCGTTTAATGGGGCATACCCTTTAGTGGGGCATACCCTTTAGGGGGGCACACCCTTTAGTGGGGCACACCCTTTAGTGGGGCACACACTTACCTGTGAAGGAGCCGATCAATGACCACACCCTGGGAAACCCCGCTGGGGGCACGTTATAACGTACAGCGAGAACTAGGAGAAGGCGGGTTTGGTCGTACCTATTTAGCCGAAGACTTACATCGGTTTAAGGAAGCCTGTGTGCTAAAAGAATTTGTGCCTCAAATTGATGAACCGAACCTATTGGCTAAGGCTCAGGAGCTATTTGAACGCGAAGCTAAGGTGCTTTACCAGTTGCAGCATCCCCAAATCCCTAAATTTCGTGAATTAATGCGGGAGGGCGGACAGCTCTTTTTAGTACAAGACTATGTGGAAGGACCGACTTACCGTAGTCTTTTGCAACGTCGTCAAGACTATGGTGGCCGTTTTAGTGAAACAGAAATAACGCAGTTGCTATACCAGCTGCTGCCAGTGTTGGACTATATCCATAGTTTAGATATTATTCATCGCGATATTTCACCCGAAAACTTAATCTTACGGTCTCAGGATGGGCTACCGGTGCTGATCGACTTTGGTAGCGTCAAACAGATTGCGGCAACGGTTGAACAAGAACTTGCCGCTGAAGTGCATAAGACGCGTATTGGTAAAGCTGGCTATGTACCTCCAGAGCAGTTTCAGTCGGGATCTGTCGATGCGAGTAGCGATCTCTATGGCTTAGCGGCAACCCTGGTGGTATTAGCCACAGGGAAAGAACCGCAGGAGATCTTCGATATTTACGAAGGCGTTTGGAACTGGGAGCGTTTTATTAGTCTTGGTGACCCCTTAAATCAGGTACTCAAAAAAATGCTGGCTCCATCCCCAGTCCAGCGGTATGCATCCGCTGCTGCCGTTATACAAGCCTTGCAGGGAGGTGCCTCTGGAGACTTGTCTGGAGATTTGTCTGGAGACGGTGAGGTGTCTGCTGGTGAGCCCTTGCCAATATATGCTGAGGAAAATGTTGTTGACCCCATGGGGGGCCAGGATGCGGATGTATATCCAACTGAAGCGACCCAAGTTGTAGCGCCTGCAGCTGCGGCAACAACAGCCGCCGCAACCACCCTAGATACACCACCACCGACTGCCGTTAGTCCGATTAAGCAAACAGGGGTACGCTCGGGCTTTGTCCAGGCCGCCATTGGATTGCTGGCCTTGTTAGGAATTACGGGATTAATACTGGCGTTTTTAGCTGGGTTTGGACTGCGCCCTCGTTTGCCATTTGGCCAAAAGGCTTCACTGCCTGAGCCAGTCGATGATGTGGTGCCCAATCAGCTAACTCAAGATGAAATCGTCCGTAAGGAAGAGCTGCTAAAGCGTCTCCAAACCTTGGGTGTTAACGATGCCTGGTTAAATCAGTGGGTGAATCAGCGCTTTTATCAGCAGTACCCTAACTTGCGTGGACGGCCCTTAACGGCGTCGGTAGAGGATGCTCCCCTGCGGTTACGTTGGGATAATTTGGCAATGGATGCTTTGGATATTTTAGAGTTGCATCTGAGTATGCCAGCACGACGGGGACTGGGGGCCTATGGGGCGGATGATCATGAAAGCTGGCGTAGAAAGGTAAATCAACTCAATGTAAGTGGCCGAGCCCTGGATGATTTAGCCGATGCTAAATTTGCGGCTATTTTTCCTGAGGAACAGCGAGAACAGGTTTTGGATCAACCCATTGGTCAGGTTTGGTATGCCCTGGCTCAAGATGGTGTAGATGATTTGGAATCGGGAAAAACACTTGAACGAGTTGAGTTTGAACCGGGCACATTTAGCCAAATTTTGACGGGCCAGTTAGGTGTGGGTGAGGGACAGGTGTATGTGCTAGATCTACAGGCAGGTCAAAATTTACGGCTAAATTTACGGGCTCCTGAAAACAGCAGCTTAATGTCTCTTTATTTGCCAGAGCCAACCCAAAAACTGCCGTTTTTACTGTCTGATTCTTCTAAGACCACCTGGTCGGGACGGTTAGACCAGAATGGGTATTACGAAGTTGCGATCGCATCCACCGCCGCTAGCCCCATCAACTACGCTCTCAATGTTGCCGTTGATAACATTCGCAGTACCCCGCCCCAAGAAGAGCAGCCAGCTGAGGACGATACCCCTGATGCGCCCGACGCAACAACGCCAGACGATGAAGGCACCACGGATACTTCACCCGATAATGAAACAGTTCCCCCTGCTGACGATGACGCCTCTAATGACAATGGTCAAGAGACTAACGAAGGTGGGGCAGAGGGCCTTGAGTTTAATACCCCCTAGCGGTGTCAGACTTCAAGACTATCCACAAACGGCTTCAATACCTGAATAAACTCAGCAGCGGATTCATAGGGCAACACATTGCGACCAGGAATAAAGCTCCCTTGGGCATTGGGAAAATGGCTGGTGTAGTCATCTAAACGTTGCTGGGCCGTAGTGTCCTGGGCTGTGCGGTCAATGGTGGAGGCAGTATTGCCCATGATGACCAAAATGGGTTGTGGGATAGCTGCGATCGCAGGGCCATAGTCCTGTCGCCAAAAGCCAGCCAAAAACGAAAACACCGCATAGCGTGTCCCCATATCCCGTGAGCCACCCTTAAGCATAGTTAACCAGTCATCAGTGACATCTTGAGCCTGGCCAAACAGCTGACGCTCAGAAAAGGACTTGAGAAATTTCTGGGTGCGCGCATATTGATAAAACCCCCAGCCCAGGGGCGATTGAAAGAGTGACCAGTTTAGCTGCTGCCGCCAGCTTGCCGTCGGTTCTGTCATCAATCGCCAGGCCGGTGGTCCTGACAGAGCAGCGCCCACTATATGTTGGCCCATGGTTTTGTCGACCATCAGCTCTAACGCCACTGGCAACAGTGCCCCCTGCACCACCACAATCACCGGACGTTGAATGATTTCTGAAATAAAGTAATGCAGCTGTTCAGCCCAATCGCGGGGGCTGTAGGGTCGCCGGGGTAAATCGCTGTCGCCGCAGCCCAACAGATCAGGCACATATAGAGGCTGCCCTTGCCACTGGGTCACAAACGGCTGCCAAAACTTTCCTGCGAGACCTACACCAATGGGGTGAATTAACAGCAACGGTGTTGCGTCGCTCTCAATATTGTGTGCCTCGTAGGCGCAGGTATACTGCTGCCACTGATAGACTGCCATGGGACCTGTTTCATAATAAAAGTGATGCTAATTTTATCCCTGTCAGTAGGTGCAGGGATAGTGTGACAGCTATTCTGAACACATGGACAATGAAAGTGGTGGTAATGGGCCAAGAAGATTGAATCATGGAAGCCAATACAATTTCAGCTTTATCGTCTGTGCTGACCACCAGGCTCCATGTGTCTGAGTCTGAACTTATTGATTTTTGTCAACGCTGGCACATTAGAGAGTTAGGGCTATTTGGGTCTGCTATCCGAACTGACTTTCGCGAGGATAGCGATGTTGATGTGTTGGTCGTATTTAATAATGAGCAAGATTCCTCAAATAGCAATAAGGTTCAGGCAGCACTGAGCCAGTTGGTCAGGCGCGAGGTAGATCTAACCCAAAAGCGATTACTGTTAAATCCCTTTAGCAGGGCAGAAATACTACGTACTGTTCGGACACTCTATCCGCCAGAGAAGAGGACGTTTACAGGTTTAATAGAGGGTGAACCTGAGATGACACAAACAGCCCGCAATCATGCGGCATTGCTCGATATGGTCAAGGCCATGGAAGCCATTGTCAGGTTTTTAAGGGGCCGCACTTACGATGATTTATTAGAGGATGAATTATTTCAGAGTGCTGTAGAGCGCCAGCTAGAAATTATGGGTGAAGCAGCCAACCGTTTGAGTGCTGACTTTCAAGCGACCCATGGAAATATTGACTGGAGTGGTGCCATCGCTCTGAGTAACATTATCATCCACAAGTATGACGACATTGACTACGCTCATCTCTGGCAGATTGTGTCGGTTGAAGTGCCACAGATTTTAGTTCAGGTTAAGCCGTTGGTACCGCCCCTACCTGAGACAAATGAATAAACGTTTTGAGCATCAATAATTCATCACTAGAATCTCATCCACTTTGCCTCGTTTGGTTGCATTTGAATTAATAGCCCGCGTTGCACTCACCCGTACACAGCGATAGTCCCGATATAGCTCCCGAATAAACTCGGTATAGGCGTTGCTCAACAGTACTTTGCAGCCACGCGTTGTGAGGTCATCCATCACCGTTTTTAGGCGCGTTTGTTCACTACGATTAAACCCTTGCCGGTCATAGCTTGTGAATGATGCCGTCGTAGAAACCGGATCGTAGGGCGGATCAAAATAGACAAAATCATGACTCCCTGCATCGGCAACGGCCATGGCGAAGTCTGCCTGGTGGATGATAATGCCGACCTGATTTAGGTACGTACTGACATTTCTTAAGCCAGTTTCATCGGCAATGGTTGGGTTTTTATAGCGGCCAAAAGGAGCGTTAAACTGGCCTTTGGAGTTGACACGAAATAGGCCGTTGTAGCAGGTTTTATTGAGAAATATAATGCGGGCAGCCCGCTGGGCAGGGGTTTTAGTTGCAAATTCAGGTTGGCGATCCCAGCTGCGAACCTCGTAAAAGTAGTCCTTTTCGTTGCGATGTTGCTGCAGGTTATAGATCAGATCATCGACGGAGTTTTTGACCACCTGGTAGCAATTGATTAGTTCTGAGTTGCGATCGCTAATCATCGCGATTTCAGGCTGCAAGTTCAGCAGCAATGCCCCACCACCGATAAACGGTTCATAATATCGACTATACGTATCCGGCACATACTTAAGCAGCTCAGGCACCAATTGCCGTTTGCCACCAGCCCATTTCAAAAATGGACGCAGCGCGATCGATGTCGAAGACAGTTGGACCATAAACTCTTAAGGATCTTCCTCTCAGGAGAATCGAGCGCCTACGGTAGGATAGATAGCGTATTCACGTTCAGCACTTTAGAGGCTTGCAGGTGAAAACTCAAGGCCTACGAGTGAACGTGAGTTAGGACTTTGCCTAACGTTAGGTCATGAGTCCACTTAAATCCAGAGGCGATCATTGAGCCCAAATTTAGACGATGCAAGACTTTTTTTCCAACGTATCTCGCTATCCGCGCTACTTTATTACCTTTACCCTCGGTGTCTTCTACAGCGTAATTAAGCCCCTATTACCTCTGTTTGAAAATCGCGCTACAGCCATTGCCCTGGTAGGTGCTGTCATTGCCGGTTTTATGTGTTTAACATTTACACTGCGAGCCATGTTGGGGTTGGCATAGGGTAGGCGCGGCCCACCATGCCCTAACGGCACCACCCACAGGAATAGGTATTTCCCACCATTCATAAATAGGAAAATAGGAGAACGCCATGGCAACAAGTCGTCGAGTGGCCAAAGTATCAGCATCGATTAAGCGCGAAATTAGTCAGATGCTCGTTTCAGATATTAAAGATGATCGCGTCGGAGCAGGCATGGTCAGCGTCACTGCAGTGGATGTATCCGGTGACCTGCAACATGCCAAAGTGTTTGTCAGCATCTACGGCACAGCAGAAGCCAAAGCCGAAACCATGGCCGGATTAGCAGCAGCCACATCCTATGTGCGCGGTGAGCTAGGCCGACGCATACGCCTAAGACGCACCCCTGAGATTATCTTCAAAGAGGACGTCTCATTTGAACAAGGGACTCAGGTATTAAACCTGCTGAGTCAGCTAAAGCATGAGCGCAACAGCGTTGATGAAAACGGCATTCCTATCGTGGTGCCTAACGCGGTTGAGGATGAGGAAGAGGCCTAGGTTTCAATAGCTGTTTTGGGCAACCATCGATTACGCTCAGAGGCTTGGCGATACCTGGTTCCCATTGCGTTGGCGAAGCCTGTCCTTTGGCCTTAGGGGAACCGTCAGGGAGGGGGCTGGATAACTGGCGCTACCCCTCCGCCTTCGGCACCTCCCCTTACAAAGGGGAGGTCTCCGTTAGAACAGCATTATGTAAACATTTCTGTTTCTAGCAGCTCCCCAAATGCTAAAACCCATCCTGCCCGACCCCGATAGCCTATCCCTATCGCAGCTCGTCGCTCAGATGATCGTCGTCCGCACCACCGGGCACCTGTTCGATCACGAAATTGAATACCCTGTCTGGGAAGCCAACCACCCACAGCTGGAGCACTACATTAGCGATCTAGGCGTAGGCGGCATCATTCTGCTCGGCGGCAGCGGTGCTGAAATCGCCCTGCGCTGCCAGGCACTCCAGGCCATGGCAGACATTCCCCTCTTAATCTCAGCGGATATTGAAGAAGGGGTGGGTCAGCGCTTTAGTGGTGCCATCTGGTTTCCGCCACCCATGGCATTGGGGGAAATTGCCCGCACAAATTTAGCCCTGGCCAGGCAATACGCCCACCAGTTTGGTCAGACAACGGCCCGTGAAGCCATGGCCATTGGCCTCAACTGGGTGCTAGCCCCGGTGGTGGATGTCAACAACAACCCGGCCAACCCGGTGATTAATGTACGGGCCTTTGGGGAAACGCCAGAGATTGTTACCGAACTGACCCAGGCATTTATTCAGGGAGCGCAAGAGTACCCGGTGCTGACCACAGCAAAGCATTTTCCAGGCCACGGGGATACGTCTGTTGACTCGCACCTGAGTTTGCCGGTGATTGACCACGATTTAGCCAGGCTAGATCAAATAGAACTAGCGCCCTTTAAGGGAGCAATTTTTCCTGGGGCAGGCAAGCCGGTAGATGCGGTGATGACGGCCCACATTTGTCTAAGTGCGTTAGATCAGCAGTATCCGGCCACGCTATCGAAGCCGATTTTGACAGGGTTATTGCGACAAGAAATAGGGTTTGATGGGCTAATTGTCACCGATGCCATGGTGATGGGGGCTATTACCAAGACCTATGGGGCCTACGAGGCAGTGGTGTTAGCCATAGAAGCAGGAGCCGATGTGATTATGATGCCTGCGGATGTGGAAGGCTGCATTCAGGCGATTTGCGAGGCGGTGCGGGTGGGCCGCATAGATGAAGCTCAAATTCGGGCCTCGGTGGAGCGGATCTGGCGAGCCAAGCATAAGGTGTCGGGGCCAGCAGCAGCTGGACCATCCTGCCATAACTGGGAACCTACGGAGCCAGTAACCCAGGTGCAGCAGTTGGCACAGCCAAAGACAATAGAGTTGGCAAAAACCATTTTACAAGCGTCTAGTCGGCAGGGTGGGACTGGATTTAAGCCCAAAGAACAGGGACAAAATGTGATTTTGGTAGACGATGTGTTGAGCGCTCGGCACTTTTTGCCAAGGACAGCTCCGGCGATTACTGAACCCATGGGGTGGGGGTATGAGCTGACGCTGCTGGATAGTCGATCGTCGCAGTTGCCAAAGACGGGGTTGCCGACGCTGGTGCAGCTATTTGTGCGGGATAATCCGTTTCGGCGAGGGAAGCCGGTGGTGCAGCTGGCGTGCCAGTGTTTGGAGCTGCTGGCAGGGGATTTACAGGCGGTGGTTGTGTATGGCAGTCCCTATTTGTTAGAAAAGTTGTCGCTGACGGATCATGTGCCCTGGGTGTTTAGCTATGGGCAAATGCCGATGGCACAAGCGTTAATGATGGAAACTTTGACACATGGTACATTTGTTCTAGGAGCAATAGATCAAAGTTTTACTGATTAATGTTTAAGTGGAGATCCCAATGCTGTGTTTGACTATGAAACCAACTCAACTAGATCAGTCGCTTGTAGGTTACTTGAAAACTGAGTGGCAGAGCGGGTCGCTTATGGATGCTGTCAATAGCTGTTTAGAAGCAGAAGCAGAACGCGATTTTAGTGTTTCTCAGATTTTGACAGCGTTATTTACTAGTGAGATACCTGAAGTTGAGTTTCTAAAAGCTCGCAGCCGTATTGCCAAGATTTTGTCTGCAGGCGTCAAGGAAGGTAAGTGGTACCGGATGCCAGATGAAATGCGCTACTTGTTTAAGGAGCCAGAAGTTGTTCTTGTCAAGGAGCCAGAGGCTATTCCTGTTAAGGATTCAGAGGTTATTCCTGTCAAGAAGCCAGAGGTTATTCCTGTTAAGGAGTCAGAAGTTGTTCTTGTCAAGGAGCCAGAGGCTGTTCCTGTCAAAGTCTCTAGCCCAAGTAAACAAAAACTAGCATTTGAGACTACCGCAGCCCGAATGAACGGGAAAGAATTTACTGCACTCTACAATCGGTTACGAAAAGAGAACCCAAACGAGAGATTAGATCTTTCTGGCATTAATCTCCGGAGTATCGACTTTGACACCATTGACATTGAAATAGTATCAAATATAAGTTTCCAAAATGCCGATTTTAGTAATGCCATTGGCGATCAAGTTCTTATCAAAAACTGTGATTTTACCGGGGCAAATTTTCAGGGTATCAGGTTACTAAAAACAGATTTTGATGACTGTGATTTAACTAATGCAAATTTAAGCTATGCAGACTTATCCAAGGTGAGTTTTAATCAAACTAAACTTGGTAATACGAGCTTTCGCTACACAAGTTTGAGTGATGTTAAACTACCTGGTTATCGATATTTAGAACATAGTATTGATATGAGCTATGCCTGCATTAAAAGCTTAGGGCATGGCGACAATCCTATCTATTTTGATAAAATAAAACTCAACCAGACATTTTGCGATCGCACAGTTGCTAAATGGTTTAAGAAGCACCCTGAGGCAGATAAAATAATTGCTATCATGCCAGGGATGACTCTAAAAGGCATGCATTTAGCTAGCATTAATTTTAGCAATCACACTCTATCTAAGAGTGATTTTACCCAAACTACTCTGCAAGGGGTTCATTTTTACTCAGCTAAATTAGATAACTGTGATTTTAGAAAATCTAATCTAGTAAACTGTAATTTTACTCGATCTGAACTGGTAAAAGCAGACTTTTCTGGTGCAACATTAAAAGGCTGTAAATTTTCCTACGCCAACCTTAGAGATGCTAATTTTTCAGGGGCAAATCTGACTGATGTCACCTTTAAAGAGTCACAAGTAGATGGTCTTTGTGTAGACAATGTAACGTTAAACAATACACACATTAAAGAGCCCCCTCCTGCATTAAATCTAGTGAAAAAACGTTGATACTCGTCATACTGACTGGAACAGTGAATTAATACAGTCTTTGTCAGCTTCAGAAAAACTTGGTGGCAGTGGCGGTGGCGAATAATCTCCGTAACGATTGTCTTAGCTGTCAGGAACTTTAAAGATAAATATCTAAAGTCTTCTAAGACAATCGCTACGTAGAAACCTTTGTCCGCCAGTCAGAGAGCAACTGGACTTTCACAGCCCATAGCAATCTGGCAGACATAATTTCGTTGTCTTCCCTAGGCATAGATATTGCATTGGCCGATATATACGAACAGATAC
>JAHQVZ010000312.1 GCA_019634055.1 Leptolyngbyaceae cyanobacterium MAG.088 | reverse complement strand
TCATCTCTTCATACTTTTCGAATGGTTGATGAATCCAAGGGTTGGTTTCTAAATAGTCAACATAATAATCAGGCTTAATAGCTGAGCATGCCTTGTACCAAAGTACGGCAGTTTTAATGTCATCAATGTAGAAACCATAGCGATGTTCTAACCAACGAATACTGCGTTGTAAACTTTGGCCTGAATCCACTAAGTCATCGACTAAAAGGACATGAGTTCCGAGATTAGTAGTGGTCATACTGAGATCTCTAGAAAATGTAATTGCTCCACGGGTCCGGTTCCCTTCTCCGCCATAGGATGACGTGGAGAGAATTGCTAGGGGTTGATTATAAATACGGCAGAGAGTGTCACCAATCCGTAGACCTCCTTTCGCTAGACAGACAATTTGGTTAAATTGCCAGTCAGATTGATGAATTGCGATCGCTAAATTTTCAATAGCCTGGTGGTATTCAGCCCAGGAAACATATAAATCGGTGTCGGTGGAAACCTTAGAAGCTGCTAAATCAGAGGTGGCTGACATCGGTAATTCAGAGAAGGGATGACACAAATAGGGCAATAATAGAACGTTGCTTTGTTCGCTAGAACAGATATCTTGCTTTAGATTGCCGTTCTAGCCCATGGAAACATGTAAAAAACTAGTGTGACGCTTGATGTGACGGTACAGTCAGGATTGAGCCTCATTCTACAGATGATTTAATAATTTCTAGCAATATCCCCACACTATGGAAATTTCAGGTAAGCCGTCGCATCCGCCAAAACTGACTTGGTCTACAAAGTTGGCTTATGGGGCCGGGGATATGGGCGCAGGGCTCACATCTAATCTGCTAGCTGTTTCATTTTTAATCTTTTTAACCAATGTTGCTGGGTTAGAGCCATGGTTAGCAGGCAGCGTACTTACCATTGGTAAAATTTGGGATTTGGTTAACGATCCACTGGTCGGCATGTTAAGTGACCGTACCAAAACTCGCTGGGGGCGTCGCTATCCATGGATTGCATTAACGGCTATACCCTTTGGAGCTACTTTTTACTTTGTTTGGATTGTACCGGGTCTGAATAGCCAAATCGCGTTATTTTGCTATTACATTTTGATGTCTGCGGTATTTCAGACGTTTTTCACCACTACAAATTTGCCTTATTCCACGCTCACGGCTGAAATGACTGAAGATTATGACGGTCGCACCGAGCTAACATCATTTCGGCTGGCATTCTCTTTAATTGGCGCTGTTTTGATCTTAGCCTTGGGGGCCGTTGTCAGTGGCCAGGTTGAAAGCCCCCAACGGCAGTACCAAATACTAAGTATTTTAGGTGGACTCGTTGCGATCGCAACAACTTACTGGTGTGTCTTTGGCACCTTTGGCCACTATCAACGGCAGGCTACCTATTTAGGCCGTTCACTCAACAGCGGACAAGAGGGCGACAATGACTCATTCTTAGAACAACTCAAGATTGTCTTTAGCAATCGCCCCTTCTTGTTTGTTGTTGGTATCTATCTGTTTTCCTGGCTAGCGCTCCAGATTACGGCCACCGTTTTGCCCTACTACGTCGTCTTTTGGATGGACAATCCAAATTATTTTTTGGCGCTGTTGCTGGTGCAAGGCATCGCCATTATCATGCTGTTCGTTTGCAATTTTCTGGCTAAACAGATTGGCAAAAAAGGCGTGTACTTTCTAGGTGGGGGAATTTGGATCCTGGTGCAGCTCGGCTTATTTTTCCTCCAGCCAGGACAGCTAGGTGCCATGTATCTCCTGTGCGTGGTGGCTAGTTTTGGCGTAGCCACCGCCTATGTTGTTCCCTGGTCAATTTTGCCAGACGTGATCGAATTCAATGAACTTAAAACCGGACGTCGGAGTGAAGGTGCGTTTTATGCCTTTATGACGCTACTCCAAAAATTAGGTTTGGCTGGAGGCATTACCCTTTTTAGCCTGGCTCTCGAATATTCTGGTTTTGATAAAGATCTGACCAACCAAACTGAATCTGCCCTATGGGCTATTCGCATATTTATTGGCCCTGTGCCCCTGATCTTATTGGTGGGTGGAATGATACTGACCTATTTTTACCCCATCACGAAAGCAACCCATGCTGAAACGTTGCTCAAGCTGGCCGAGCGTCGTAAACAGACTCAATAGTTAGCCGGTAAATTAACCCCGTCGCCCCAAACTAACCTCAGCAGGGGCTGCTGTCACTACGTCTGTTCGCAGATAATGCTTGGCCAAATCCAAAAAGGCTTTGGCGCGGTTGATGTGCTGTTTTGCATCCGCTAAAGTCGCCTTATTTGCATGGCAGTAGTCGGCTCGTAATCGAGCCTTTAGGCCATCTTGCAAGTAGGTCCCATAGGGCTGAAACAGGGGGCTGCTTTCAGAAAAGTGTTCCATGAACAAACTATTAACGGCTTCATTTTGTGTGGGTATGGTTGCCGTTTGCTCTAAAAGCAAAGCTTCTGCCACATATAACATGGCGTAATAAGCGCGGGAAATAGCAATATCGTAAAAGTGACTATGGGCGAGTAGCTGAGCTGATTTTATGTTTTCCTTGGAATTATAAAGACGTTGCTTTTGCTCAGACTTCATGAACAAGAACTCCGGAAACCTCTGAAAAATATTCGTCCCAGCGGACATTAAAGCACAAATCGACTGCAATCTTAAAGATATTTTAAAGAATATGACTGCAGAATATTCATTTTTTTCAACATTCTTAAAACAGTAAGCTGCTTGGCTGCCGGTTATTGAAATGGTTTAGGTGCCCGGTCGTTATATCTAAAGACATTACCTTTGAGAAAGAAAACATGGCCCAGTTCTATGGCTGTCGCTAATATCATGCAAGGAAGGAAATTTTATGTTAAACGTGAGGCTGTGGCGCTATATGAAGAGGTCGGGTGAGTAGCATAAATTTAGTGGGCACCAGTCTTCAAAACGGTAAATACGTTATTGAAAATGAGCTGGGGCGTGGTGGGTTTGGCGTCACCTATCGGGCTGTGCACAGAACCCTTGATCAGATAGTAGTGATCAAAACTCTGCGGTGGTCGACTACTGATTCAGGCCAGCAACTCCAGAAATTTCAGGCTGAGGCTCGTCGATTAGCTCAGTGTCAGCACCCGAATATTGTCAATGTTACTGACTTTTTTATCGAGGCTGGGCAGCCTTACCTGGTGATGGACTTTATTCCTGGGCAGCCGCTATCGGCTATGATATTTCCTGCCCGGCTTCTGTCAGAAAAGATAGCCATCAACTACATTCGACAAATTGCCAGTGCCTTGCAGACAGTGCATGGTCAAGGGTTACTCCATCGGGATGTTAAACCCCAGAACATCATGATTGATGGCGGTAATGCGATTTTAATTGACTTTGGCATTGCTCGAGAATTGTCTACTGGCCAAACCCAAACCCATACTAATTTGGTTTCAGAAGGGTATGCTCCGCTAGAGCAGTATTTACCGAAAGCTCGACGCTCCGCTGCTTCCGATGTCTATGGTTTAGCCGCCACGCTCTATTCTATGGTGACGGGCGAAGTGCCGGTGGCCTCTGTATTGAGATCGCACCATCCCCTCACGCCACCCAGACAGCTAAATCCAAATCTGAGTCCTGGTACAGAGCAAGCTATCCTTCAAGGCATGGCCCTGGAACTTGCCCAGCGTCCCCAGTCGATGGCTACCTGGCTCAAACTACTGTCCACACCTGGCAGAAGCCGGAGCAGGCAACCGCAAAGCACGACCCAACCCACCCAGGTTGTTGCCCCCGGTCGTCCCTCTGGTTATGGCGTTAATAACAACCTCTCTCAAGCAGGTACGGACATTGCTAGGCAGCAGGCCCAACAGGCCCAGCAACAAATTCAACACCAAGGAGACCGTCCCAAAAAACAGGGGCCTGGTTTCTTTAGTACCTTGTTTAAGTCCATTACCTCACTGATTCTGCTAGGGCTTTTAGGCGGTCTAGGGTTTGTTGGATATCGGATATATACAACTGTTCAGCAAGCAATCAACAATGTTAAAGAGAAAACAGCAGAGTTGCCAGATGTCTCTATCCCTGAGGTTAGCTTGCCGGAGATTACTCTACCTGATTTAGAAGAGATAATCCCAGACTTGCCGACTGTGCCTGAGGATAGTGAGGTCGATGAATTAGATCCATTAGAAGACGCTAACCCATCGGAACAACCTACCGTAGAGCAACCGTCTCCCCCATTAATTTTGGGAAATAGCGGCAATCCTAACACAGCGTCCCCTGGTGATGGTGGTATTGTTCCAGTTCCTGGTTTTGCGCCTGGCACTAATGCCACCGCTGTGACGAGTCGTTTAGGAGAACCCACCAGACAATCTGCCTCAGCATCGGCCACTACCGCCGTTTATGAGCTTGATCCTAACCGTGCCAGTGTTGCCTACGTCTATGATGCTGCCGGTAACAGTATTCAGCAAACGGAAGCTGTTTTTGCCCCGTCCTATGACCGTTTGATTATGAGAACAGCGCTGACGGGCATGCTGAATGGCCAGTCTACCCGAGAGATTGAGACAGGGCTAGAACAAGTGCGCACCGGGGAAATCAATCAGTTTCCATTTGAACACAATGGCTTTGTCGGCAGCATTGAGCGCAACAATAATGGGTTCGTTCATATTTATGTGCGTTGAAAATAAATCCCCCTGTAAGGGCGTAATCTGTTACGCCCTTACAGGGGGAAATGAATGATCGACAACGATTTTGTTATTCGTTCTCCAAATTGAAGATGAAAGGAACTTGACCGCCCTTGTCTCCCATTACCAATACTCTGGGCATTTGGGAACCGCCTGCTTTCCAGGCTTCAATGGCTTCTTTCTCTAGTACCAACTCACCGCCTTGAGCCTTGAGTGTTTCTGCCAATAAACGCTGGGCTTCGGCTCGACCTTTGGCTCGGTTGATTTCTGCCTGGGCTTCCTGTTCTGCCTGTTGGGCTACATAGACGGCTCGTCGAGCACTTTGTTCAGCAATTTGTTTCTCTTCAACGGCTCTAGCAAATTCATCAGAGAAGGACAAATCGACGACACTGGTGTCGAGAATGATGATGCCGTACTTTTCTAATCGACTGCTGAGGGCATCGTCAAAGTCTTCTTTAAGCTTGGTTCGTTGGGTAATTGCCTCTTCAACAGTACGGCGGGCAGCGGCAATTTTAAACGATTCTTGGGTCTGGGGGGCAATAATCTTAGTGACCACATTGGCCAGTGTGCCTTGCTTACGCCGGATTTCTACAATATTGCTGGGGTCTAACCGAAAGTTAATGGCAAACCGAGCCCGTAAATCCTGCAGATCCTTAGTGGAGCTTTCAGCGGGCACTTCAAATTTTTGCACCGTAACATCGTAAATATCGACAAATGACACCAGGGGTGGCTTAATGTGAACCCCTTCGAGCAAAGGAGCATTCTGGGCTTTTCCTAAAATGCTTAAAACACCGGCCTGACCAGGGTTAATAATGACTAACGTACTGGTTAGAATCAGGCCGATGATGATGGCTAAAAGTGCGATCGCAGCTGGTTGCCAGCTACCCGTCCGAGCGCTCAAAATTCAATCCTCCGATTATAAATGGGTGAAAATTTTTCCAGGAAAATTTTCTGGTCCCAACGTATCCTAACCTTCAGGCAATCCAGTGACCACTCCATTGCCATTAATCACAGTGCCAATTTGATAGGCAGATTGAAAGTGGGCTAACGCCGCCTCAGCCTGATTGGCAGGGACCACGATTACAAATCCGATACCCATATTAAAGGTCTTAAACATTTCAGCGATCGCGATGCCACCTGCCGACTGGAGCCACTTAAAGATCGGTAGCATCGGCCAGCTATTAGACTCTATATATATAGATTGATTTTTGCCCAAGCAGCGCGGCAGGTTTTCAGGCAACCCACCTCCAGTAATATGGGCCATGGCATGAATTTCTAAATCGCTTTTGAGGGCGGCTAATACTGGTTTGACGTAAAGCTCAGTCGGTGTCAACAATACGTCTCCCAGGGACTGACCTGCCAATAGCGCTGGGCATTCATCCCAGCCATAGCCAACGGATCGATCCACAGTTTCAGTCCCGGTTAACGCATCTTGCCGAGGCGCGTCTGCCATGATTTTACGCACCAGACTATAGCCATTACTATGCACACCACTGCTGGGCAAGCCAATCAACACATCCCCTGTGCGTACCTGAGAACCATCCAGAATGGCACTTTTCTCCACAATGCCCACACAGAATCCTGCCATGTCATATTCACCCTGATCATAAAAACCAGGCATTTCGGCGGTTTCTCCCCCTAAAAGCGCACAGCCCGACTGACGACAGCCAGCAGCTACGCCTGCCACTACCTGAGTCAACTGCTCGGGTTCCAATTGCCCTGTGGCCAAATAATCTAAAAAATAGAGAGGTTCTGCCCCCGATGTCAGCACATCGTTAACACACATTGCTACCAAATCAATGCCTACCGTATCGTGACGATTTAGCCTGTGAGCTAGCTTAAGTTTGGTGCCTACTCCATCTGTTCCTGAAACCAGGACAGGTTGCCGATACCCTGCCGGTAACTCAAAATAACCGCCAAATCCACCTAACCCACCTAAGACTTCGGGCCGATACGTCCCCTCTACCAGGCTGCGAATAGTTTCCACAAACGCCCGACCGGCGACCACATCCACCCCTGCTTGCCGATAATCCATAGAAATTCCAAAAAATAACTTGATTACTTTACGACAGCTCGGTCAATGCCTTTGCCTAGTTAGGCATTATGAAACACAAACATTGGTATAAGAACTGTCCTGATGTATAGCAAACTGCTGGATGCATATTTCCGCAGGAAAGGCTACGCCAACAGCAGTTTGCTGCGCACATAGCTGTTGTCAGCTAACGCTTCCAGGGATCATCCATGCCTTAAACTATGTGCGCCAAGCTATCTTAGGCCCCTTGTGAGCCAGATTAGCTATTGTGACTTAGGGCTGGTCAATATACTCATTGTCTTAACTAATCTGACAGAGGCAATATCCTCTAAAAACCTATAGATGTTGGATAATGCTTGCCCTAGGTACCGATGGACAATGAGCGATGCCTGTTTTACACGTTTAACGGAGTGGCAAGGGTAATTCTACGCAATACCCGTCAATATGTTCGTTAAAAGGAACGTGTTTGGTCATGGGAACTGGACATATCGACCGGATAGAGGCCAAAATTTGGTGCAAAATAATTTGGCATCTATTAATAATCTGTAATCTTTGCAAGACCATACATAATAATTCAAAAACTAATTAGGGCACTAGGACAGCTTGGTAACTGTCTACAACCCTTGCCCATCTATGCATGGAGCTGGTCGATGAAGAAAATGTAAAGGTTTGCTCCTGCCCCATTGTCTACTTTCGCTGACAGAAATGCGGATTTTAATCGCAAATCCTTCGTGATAGATTAGCTCGCGTTGCCATTTTTTAATTTGTCCGCGATGCATTGTCATCTTGAAGCTGCCTTGTTCATTACTTTGAATTTGCCACTTCTCGCTCTGCGATGTAGACGCTTATGCTTGGTGCAATCTGGTTTATGAACAAAAATTTTCTTGGTGGTTTAGTGACCGTAGCGTTGTTATCCACGTGTACCCCTGTATCTGAGTTGGCTTACGCTCAATCGTTGGATACAAACCTTGATGAAGCTCTTGAAATCTCAATCACTGAGCAATCTTTAGAAGCGCCTTCGATCAATTCGCTTCGGAAAAATTTAGGATCGGCGGCCACTGTGCGAGTTAATGCCCATGCCCATCAAGATCGGCAAGCGGCTACGATTTACGTTCAAAGTATTCCTGTTCTAACTTTTGTTGGCCCATCGGACTCAGGCGATATCATCTCTGGTTGGCTAACGTTAGAAAATTCGATAACCGAGGGTGCTCTTGCTGATGCAGTCCAGATGGCGGCTCAACTGGAGCAGCTTAACGACGATGCAGCGGATTTGACTGCCCATTGGGACGATGGTAGCTATGTGGTTATGGCGGGTGAGAGCCCGTTAGTGACCATGGGTGATTCAATACAGCTGCCTGATGCTACCGAAGATGCTGCAGAGGATGTTCTTCAGGTTACTAACCGTTTAAGACGTCTGTTGGGTGACGGTGAAGCTGAGCCTGTGACTGAGGTGATTGGTCGGCCTGCGCCTCCTCCTGCTCCCCCTCAACGAGTGGCGGCAGTAAGATCTAGCTATAGTGGTATGGCTTCTTGGTATGGTCCAGGGTTTCATGGCCGTACAAGTGCTAGTGGTGAAGCTTTTAACCAATATGCTATGACGGCCGCTCACCGGACACTGCCCTTTGGTACTCAGGTACGAGTAACTAACTTGAACAATGGCCGTCAGGTGGTTGTACGCATTAATGATCGTGGCCCCTTCAGTGGTGGTCGGATTATTGATCTGTCGGCTGGTGCTGCCAGTGCCATTGGTTTACAGTCAGCTGGTGTCGGTCCTGTGCAAATTGAGGTTTTGCGCTAGTCTGCCGTCGACTAATGACTAATTGATATCCTTAAAGCAGAGCGGGGGCATTCCATCGAATGCCCCCGCTCTGTCTGCTATCGTTAAATTTTGTGTTTAGCGAGGATACTTGGGGACTGTTTTGCGGTTATTAAAAACAGTGGAAGGTCTGCGGTGTTGGTTAGGAAAACAGTCAGGTTCCATTGGTCTGGTGCCTACAATGGGCGCATTACATGAAGGGCATCTCAGTTTGATCCGTCGGGCCCGGCGTGACAACGATTTAGTTGTTGTGAGTATCTTTGTAAATCCGCTGCAGTTTGGGCCTAATGAAGATTTAGATGCCTATCCCCGCACATTAGAGGCGGATGCGGTGCTATGTGAATCTGTTGGCGTGGACTGTATTTTTGTACCAACCGCCTCAGATCTTTACGGGGCTGATTTTAATGATACAAACACACTATTTGCAGTGGTTCCGCCACCAGCCTTGACCTATCACTTGTGCGGCAAATTTAGACCTGGACACTTTGATGGAGTGGCGACTGTGGTCACTAAATTAATCAGTTTAGTGCGGCCTCAACGTTCCTATTTTGGCCAAAAGGATGGTCAACAGTTAGCGATTATTCGACGTTTAGTGCAAGATCTAAATTTGCCAGGAGCTGTCATTGGCTGTCCCATTGTCCGGGAAGCGGATGGTCTGGCCCTAAGTTCTAGAAATAAGTATTTAAGCGGGCAAGAACGCCAACAAGCAGTTATACTCTATCGGGGGTTAAGGAGCGCTGAGGAAACATTTAAAGCAGGAGTGCGATCGCAACATTATCTCGCTCGCATCGTCTTTCAGTACTTAGAAACGGCACCTGCTGTCACGCCCCAGTACGTAGAACTGGTGCATCCACATTCATTGGCCCCCTTAGAAAAAGTTGAAACAGTTGGTATGTTGGCAGTAGCAGCATTTGTAGGAACTACTCGATTAATTGATAACGTTGTTTTACGGTCACGGCAACCGATCATTGCCATTGATGGTCCTGCCGGAGCCGGGAAGTCAACCGTAGCAAGGCAGTTAGCTCACCAGTTGGGGCTACTCTATTTAGACACAGGGGCTATGTATCGCGCCTTTACCTGGTATGTCCTCGCTCAAGGCTGTGATCCCAAAGATGAAATAGCTGTTGCAGACTTGTTACCAAAATGTGACATTAAACTGGTTGCTGTGCCAAATGCAGATGGCATTCCCCAGCCTCCAGACGTTTGGGTTAACGATACCTCCGTTACCCAAGCTATTCGCACCTCTGAGGTGACGGCCCAAGTATCGGCAATTGCTGCCCAAGGGGCTGTCCGACAGGCCCTCGTCAAACAGCAAATGCAATACGGTTTGGCAGGTGGTGTGGTCGCTGATGGTCGAGACATTGGTACTCACGTATTCCCTGATGCTGAGCTCAAAATCTTTTTGACCGCATCGGTTGAGGAACGCGCTCGTCGTCGTCAGAGAGACTTGGCAAACCGAAATCAGCCTGTACCTGAGCTTACTGAACTGGCCCAAGTCATTAGTGAACGCGATTACAAAGACAGTACTCGTAAGATCTCTCCTTTGCGTCAGGCAGACGACGCTATTGAAGTGATTACAGATTCTCTTACTGTTGACGGTGTGTTAGGCAAGTTAATGATGCTTTACAACGAGAACGTGATCACTGAAGAGTAAAAGGTCTAGCTCACACAACCAATTCCATTCCGTAGCGTTGGATGAAAGTTAATTAAGAGTATATATACGTAAAATGGCTCAGTGTTTTGGGCTATTTGGGCTTTAATTTACGTATTTACGAGGAAGCTTTTTGCCAGAATAACAAGTGAAAATAGAGCTAATTCTGGAGAACGCGTTCAAGGCGATCGTCATCCGAGGGGGCATTTGGATGAATGTTTCAATCTTGTTTAGACGCGTTTTACAGGTGAGCTGTCTGACCCTGGGGGCTTTATGGGGTCAGACATTTTTCTTTTTAAAGGGGCATTGGAAAGCTCAGTCCCTATTCTATACAGAGGGCAATGGCTCAATTCCAGATGCTGTGTAATATTGTCCTAAATTTTTTGTCAAAATGCCCCCGCAACGATTAGAAAATATCCATGAAACGAGTATTTGATGTTTTTGCTTCGTGGGTATTGTTATCGATAGGAACTACGCTCGCCCAACTGTTGCTGGTAAGCCCAGTACACAGCTTCTAAAAAATCATCGGCAGGTATTTCTTCACGGGGTAATTTTTTTAGGGTTAGCACTGAGCGTACTTCACGCGCTAGTTTAACACTCAACTTTTTGCGGGCGTCAGGATTTAAGCCGGCACGGCGTTGCAGGTATTCTCGAATAATCGTAAAGTCATCAATCAATAGTTTATCCATATCGGCCTCTTCCACTAGATAGCTAGAGAGGTCCTTGGCTGCCTTGGATACCTGCAGATCCTGTTTGCTTTCTGGCTCTCCTATCTGAACGACTAGGGTGCCAGCCAACCAGTCACCGATACGTTTTTCTTGTGGACCTAAAAGGATGCAAAAAAAACCTAAAAAGAGACTGTCGTCGATAGGCCTTAACAGCGCCCGTAGAGTGGCTTGAAAAAGTCCTTCGGGCTGGCCGTTATCTCTAATTACCCGAATCTTAGTCAAGCGTTTACCTGGCGTTTGTCCTTGCCATAGAGATTCAAAGCCGACAAAATAACCACTGGAAATAGCAAAACTCAGAGCAGCAAAAATGGCCGTTAACCATAGATCGATGCTGTCGGTCCCTCCGCCTAACCAGGTGGCAATGGCGACAAACTGCGCGCGAAAGATTGAGGCAACAACAGACAGAATTGACAGAGTGAGCAGTACAATCACATAGTCCAACACCACAGCCAGGGCGCGACTACCAATGCCTGCCAGGACAAATTCTAACTCTACACTTTCTGGTGTTTGAATCTTAACTGTATTAAAGAGCTTCATGATTAAAGCGTGTCATGATAGTTTTCGCTGTTTAAAGCGTGTTCACGTACAGAAAAGTCGTTGTGCCCTAGAAGAAACCTATAGGTTCTAACTTGGACGTGATTTTAGCTCTAGATCTAGTCCTTCTTTACGACTGCGACAGTCGTAATACAGGGCTGCTTTTACCGATTGTAAAAAGGGGGCGGTAATAATACTGGTGGCAAGGAACAGAAACAAAAATGCCAGCGATGCTGCCCCTAGTGCTGCAAAAAAGGCAGGGTCAGGATTCTCTGCTGAAAAGTTGGCGAAATAAGGAATAGTGAAGATAAACGGCACAAAGCTTAGGATGAACAGCGGCATCGTGATCAAGGAGGCTATTAAAAGTACCAGCTGTACCCGAAATGATGAGCCTTGGGTCAATTTCCAGCTTCTTGAAATTGCCTCGGTTGCTTCTGCGTCTGTTTCCACTGCTAGCAGCACATCGTAAAGCCAGAACCTAGCCTGAAACCAAATTTGGACTGCAAAAACTATCAGAAATAGTACTACTTGTAGTAGCCCCGATATGGCAGTTCCGGCATCTCCTAGCCTAGCTAGCAACAGTAGGGGAATCGATACAACCCCTCTGGCCATAGAAAGACCGATATTAATCCCTAACTGAATTAACCATACTAGGATGGCAATGCCAAGAAACGCCCACAGGCGTTTTACTACCTGTCGAAAGGCCTGTTTTACCGTTTCTGGTTCGCGCACCATTTCTTTGAACCCTAGACGGCCAATTTGTCCCTGAATCATGAGACAACGGGCCCATCCATAAATTGGAATTAGATACCAAAGTAAGGATTTGAAGGCCAGTCCAGAATAGGTTTTAAAGTTAGTTCGGTATAAACTAATGCCAACACTCACAACATTACCGACATTGATTGGTCGCAGACGACCGGTAGGATTTACCGTCATAGGGATTAATTTAGTAACAGAAACGGAGTCAGGATATCCTTTCCAACGTTATCCTAAGTTAGGTCAAACCTCTTCAAAAGTTAGGTCAAACCTCTTCAAAATATTGATAATGCATATTATTAATGAATATTCAACGTTGGATCGCTCGTCGTGAGCCTAGTTGGCAGCAGTTAGATGCGTTATTACGTCAGGCTGAAAACCATGGGCTAGCTTCCTTGGGCACAGATAATATCAAGGCCTTGGCCAGTCTCTATCGTTCTGTGTCTGCTGATCTGGCTCGGGCTCGTACCCAACAAATGGGAGAAACGCTGGTTCAGGATTTACAGGCGCTGACTTCGCGCGGCTATGGCCAAATTTACCAGGGGGCCCGTCGTCAAAACTGGCAAGCTGTACTGGAGTTTTATGGGTACGACTTTCCTACTACGGTGCGGCAATCTTGGGGATATATTGCGATCGCGACCGCGCTCTTTATAGTCAGTGGTCTGATTGCCTGGTGGTATTCCTGGCAAGATCCTACCTTTATGTCTTTAGTGCTAGGCCCAGATTTTGTTGAGTCTGTGCGTGAGTCTGAGGAACTATGGACTGTCTCGATTTTGGGTCAAGAACCAGTTGCTTCCAGTGCGATTACCATCAACAATATTGGTGTCGCCTTAAAAGCCGTTTTTGGTGGCATTACATTTTTGGTGTGGACAATTCCTATATTTACTCCGCCGGGAGTGTTTACGCTCTATTTATTGGTGTTTAACGGTTTAATGATCGGTTCGGTAGCCACCCTGGTGGCCCAGACAAATCTCGCCTACGAGCTATGGGCCTTTGTGTTTCCCCATGGTTCCCTGGAGTTACCTGCGATTTTTATCGCTGGAGGTGCCGGACTATTGCTGGCTCGGGCAATTTTACTGCCAGGTAACTATCGCCGTCTAGATGCCCTTAAAGTCTATGGCCTCCAGGCCGCTAAACTGGTTTATGGTATTGTTCCCATGCTGATTATTGCTGGGATTATTGAAGGATTCTTTTCTCCTAGTCCGTTAATACCGTCGCCTGTGAAGTATTTAGTGGGGACTCTTTTGTTTGCAGGGTTGGTAAGGTATTGCTCAATGGGGAGTTCGCTTGCAAAGCTCGCTGGAGAGTAGGTGGTTTGCTGATCGGCCTTTTGGCCATTACTGCCCACTGCCCTGAGCTGAGATTGTGTTTTTTACAGTCCCTTTACAATCGGTTTCTGGCTTTGATGCGGAGATAATTATCTACTAGAGGTTCGCTAATTTTATTGGCGGGAGCATCTAGTACCAATACGCCACTTTGTTTAAGCCGAGCGAAGGCGACTTGTCGCTGGTTAAGTAAATCCAGGGCCACTGCCCGTCCATAGGCTTCAGAAACGTTCGTTTCAAAGTGATGGGCCTGGTCGTCTACCTGGGGATCTCGTAGGGTGACGCAAAATGGCAAATGACGTGCTTTTAATCGGGTGAGGGCAGTTAAGAGTTCTGCCGAGGCGGTCTGATCGACAATATCAGTAATTACCACCACCAGGGCTCGCCGATGTTGTTGGGTGGCTACCTGGGTGACGGCTCCCAAATAGTCGGACTCTAGCAAAACAGGCTGCAGAGGCGTTAGGGTTTTAATGAGGTGCTGTAAGTGCTGCTGACCACCAGTAGGAGGGACCCAGGTTTGCATCTGTCGGTCAAACACGCCCACACCAACGCGATCGCCTCGATGTAGCCCAGCTAGGGCCAGAGATAGGGTCGCATTGAGTCCCCAGTCGAATCGCGACAACCCTTTGACTCGGGCGGTCATTAACCGTCCCCGATCTAGTAGCACAATCAACGTTTGTTCCCGTTCGGGTTCTAATACTCTCACCAGGGGTGTGCTGCGCCGTGCCGTGGCTTTCCAGTCAATCATGCGAGGGTCATCGCCGATGCCATATTCTCGTAATTCTGCAAATTCAGTGCCAATGCCAATGCGTTTGCGCTGTCGCACCGTTCCTGTTGATTGGATGGCCAACTGTACTGATAAGGCCTCTAGACCTACCAAATCTGGATAGACGGCTACCGTTTGCGTCTGGGGAATGCGCCATCCCCTCCAGGCAAGCTGCAGAGGCCCTCGCTGTCGTATTTCTAGATCACCCCACTGAAATTCTCCCCGCTTTTGAGGATGTACGGTATAGCTTACTTGCGATCTCGTTTTAGCAGCACAATCTGCCCGCAGGGGCATGGCAATTTCACCCAACTGGTTAGGGTAGCGATCATAGATTTGCAATTGGGCTGGCTTGGTTTTGGTGGCAATAGAGATGGTTACCGTGTTGTCTCGACCAATGGACAGACGCTGCAGTGGTTCTCGCTCTAACGAGGGCCGTTTAGCATGGCCAACTAACAACCCGTCTAGCAGCATTAGCCCTAGCAGGAGACCGTCAAAGGCTAGCATCCAGAATAAAATGGTAGGAGACGGTGTGTTAAAAGAGCCTTGTATTATGGCTGCTACTCCACCGCCTATCGCCATCAGTCCATAGAGTTGTCGCGTAGGAGTCATGGCACTATCGAGGAACAGCAATACGATTGAGGATATTGTCAATCACCGCATCAGTGGTGAGGCCGTCCAATTGAGCTTCTGGACCCATGATCAATCGATGACGCAGTAATGGTAGAGCCACAGCTTTGACATTATCAGGGGTGACGTAGGTTTGCCCCGCTAGCCAGGCGTGGGCTTTGCTGGCTTGAAGCCAGCTGACCGCTGACCGCGGAGAGGCCCCTAGAGAAAGGTCGGCAGATTGTCGGGTGGCCTGGACCAGGGCCAGGATATAGTCTAGGACAGGGTCTTGGACGGTGATTTTTTTGACCGCTTGTCGAGCTTTTAGAATTTCTGTGGCCTGGGTAATGGCTTGCAAATTTTTTATGTTTAACCGGCGGGCTTCGAAACCTGCTTGGGCATTGCGCAACATTTGTTTTTCGGCTTTGGGGTCTGGATAATCGACAACAAGTTTAAAGAGGAAACGATCTAATTGGGCTTCGGGCAGGGGATAGGTCCCTTCAAACTCTAGAGAGTTTTGGGTAGCGATTACCCAAAAAAGATCGGGCAACGGGTGTCTAACCCCATCCAGGGTGACCTGTTGTTCTTCCATGGCTTCTAACAGAGCGGCCTGGGTTTTAGGCGGAGTTCTATTGACCTCATCGGCTAACAGTACTTGGGTAAAGATAGGGCCTTTTTTGAGGGTAAAGTTGCGCGTATTTAAGTCAAAGACATTGGTACCTAAAATATCTGAGGGCAAGATGTCAGGCGTTAGTTGAATGCGACAAAACTCTGCCTGAATTAGGCGAGCAATGACTTTAACCATTAGGGTTTTACCCGTGCCAGGCACCCCTTCTAAAATGACATGCCCCCCTGCTAAGAGAGACACTAGAAGCTGATGTACCAGGGCCGACTGGCCGACAATGACGGTCTCTAGGGTTTGCCCAATGTCTTTAATGCTGGTTTGCAGTTCACTCATGGTTGTTGTTGTCCGCCTTAAACCTCAATATCTGCTGTCGAATCTGTTGTAAATTGGCTAACCATTGATTTATTTGACTGTCTGATAGTGTTTTTTGGGGTTGAGGTGGTTTGAGTAGTGGGATTAATATTTCTGAATCTTGACCGGTGTGCTGGGTCCAAGCCCCTTGAATCAAGGTGTCATCTATGTCCGTTGGCCCCAATCCCAGACTCTTTTTCAGGTTGAGGTGTTCGGCTTTTGCGATCGCATCTATCAAAAAGGGTGTACTCCCGGCCTTGTGTAACACTGCTGCTAGCGCATCAATGTAAGCCTGGCTGTTGTCCACTATCGGAGATTTCACCAGTGTGCGGGGGCCCAATCGACGATTTTGCGCCAGAATAAATACTCCCATAATCACCCCTAGTTGAATTACTACAGCAATAATGGGTGTTTTAGATAAATAGTCTTCCCAGGTGCCAATGGCTTCCTCAATAATGGCATCAGGGGCTTTATACCCATGTAGAAATTCATCTACCCAGATCGAACCGCCTGTCTCGGTCACCAGATTGGCTAAGAAAGCATAGTTTCCACGGTCAGATCGGTAGGCATTGGCCGCCAGGTGTGGTGTGGTTGTCAACACCACTGTTCCCGACTCTTGATCTTGCTGCCAAACGACGGCCCCGTAGCGGTCTCCTAAGCGCTGATCAGCATTGGGAGTGCGATGACGTCTGCGGGTCATAACCACCACGTCCCCCTGATCACTGCTTTGGTTTGTCTTGAACCTTGCCTCCGTAGCGGATTGCCTGATGCCCAACACGACTAATGTATTACCGGCAGCCAGCCAGTCATCTACCCAGGCTGGTGAGAGGACCAGGCCCTTAGAAACCAGGCCAGAGTAAATCTGTAAAAGGGTATGGGAGCCTTCTCCGGCTTCTGCTAATAAATTTTCAGGAGGCCGTTGCCAACGTTGTACAGGCGAGCCTTGTTCCTGCATATACTGATACCAGCCCAGGTAACCTTCGGGAGCCCGACTGTAGGTGGAACCATGTATTTTAATGCCGTTGCTAGGGGCAAAAATTACCAAAAGAAAGCACAGTACTACCAGGGTGATTAGCCCTAGCCAAATATAGCGATTACTTTGCCAGCGTAGTGTCATTTTTTCTCAATCTCCCGGTAGGCATGCTGGCATCGCTTTAAATTTTCAGCCGTGGGTAAGATTCCTCCAAATTCATCTCGCTCATGGGTGCGAATTAATAATTGGTAGGGCCGTGGTTGAGAGACCTGATCCAGGGTTTGCAAATATTCTCCATCGGTACGACTATGCAAATGAGACACCCATTTCCGGTCGTGTAATGTTTGTAATGCGGCCATGTATAGAGCACGGCAGGCCGCTGACCAGTTGCCTGCTTGTTCCCAGCGTTTTGCCTGGCGTAACCATTCAGTCACCGACAGTGTTGGTTTTGCTTCTTCTTCGAGTAAGGCTTGAGATTGCGATGGTGCCGGTCGACTGTCTAGGTAATAAACCAACAGTCGCCATAGGAACCAGCTAACTAACAATACGCCCACTATGATCGATAACCATACTAAGAGACTGCCTAGCCATGGTGGCAACTCAAATGATGGTGGTGAATTTTCGACACGTTGAGGGCCAGATAACCTGAGTTCAATCCATTCTGAGATATTTTGGCTGAGTTTGCGGATTTGCCATCCAAGCGTTGTCTGTTGTATCCCATCAGCTGCCATGGTGAGCACAATCAAAGGGTTCAGCCTATGGTTACTCATATTTACGTTCATTGCCAATATGAATGAACATAAATATATTTTTATCCAATTTGTGAGTTCCAGATGACGCATACCCTAGCAGTCGCTACTAAGATAATGCGTTAATCTCCTAGTTTAGGAAACTGACAAACGTTTTAGAAGACTGTAGCCAGGATCTCTTCACCCATATCAAAATTAGCGGTTACTGATTGCACATCATCGAGATCTTCTAGAGCGTCCATCATTTTGAGCAGAGACTTTGCTTGATCGGGATCTGTTATATCCACTGTATTGCTAGGTACCCAGCGTACTTCAATGTCTCTAACACGATAGCTTTCAACTTTGAGATGGTCGCTTAATGTCTCTAAATCACCGGGAGAACATAACACCTCCGCACCGGGGGTATCTTCATCCACTTCGGTCAGTTCGTAAGATTCGGCTCCTCCTTCGATGGCCGCTTCTAGCAGGGTGTCTTCGTCTAAATCACCCACGACAACCACCACACCCTTTTGCTCAAACATCCAACCCACACAGCCGGTTTCCCCCAGGTTGCCACCGTTTTTGCTAAAGGCCGATCGCAGATCGGCTGCTGTACGATTTCGATTATCGGTGAGGGCCTCTACTAGCACCGCTACACCACCTGGGCCATAGCCCTCATAGCGAATGGATTCTAAATTACCATCGCTGCCCAGCTTGCCAGTGCCCTTTGCGATCGCACGGTCAATATTATCGTTCGGCACCCCTGCCGACTTCGCCTTATCAATGGCCGTGCGCAGCTGAAAATTGCCATCGGGGTCACCGCCACCGTGTTTCGCCGCCACAATAATTTCCCGTGACAGCTTGGCAAACACTTTGCCTTTAACCGCATCTACCCGCGCCTTTTGACGCTTAATATTGGCCCATTTACTATGACCTGCCATAGAGTCTTAGTCGTTGTACACTAGCCCCCTATTGTAGCGAGAAGTTTTATCGGGAAATTGGAAAGGTATGGGAAGAAATGGCAATAGGGAATGGATAGTTGATAATGGATAAAGCAATGGTTGCTATGGCCCAGCGAGCTATGCGAGCGGCATTGCCCAGCGCAGCGAACTCCCTTCCCTATGCAATTTGTTCGGCCCTTAATGCTGCCCCAATCAGTCCCACACTTTGGTTGGTAACTAGATGCACAGGTACATTATCTAGGAGCGGGCTCATGCGGCCTTTGTGGCAAAAGGCTGATAGAAAACTGCCGTCACGGATCAGGGGCATGTTTTTGGCGGTGACGCCTCCGGCGACATAAAGACCGCCATAGGGTAAGAGTTTAAGGGCTAAATTACCGGCAGCAGCACCATAGGCGTCGATAAAAATGTCCATGGTGCGACCTGCCAGACGGTCGGTGGTGGCCGCCTTAGAAATGGCAGCGGCAGGGTCCGGTAGTTCGCTGCGGTGCCCGGCACCTTGTTCCCAATTGCGCACAATGTGGCCGAGCTCTTCGGATTCGGTGACAAAGTTGCGATCGCGTAAAAACTGATAGATAGACACAATGCCCTGGCCTGACACTACCCGTTCTACTGAAACGCGGGAAATGGAATGTTTTTCTAAAAGATAGTGCAGCAGCTGAAACTCTAATTCAGACCGAGGCGCAAAGTCGGCATGCCCTCCTTCCGAAGGAAATACCTGATACTGACCACCATAATTAATCAAAAAACCCTGGCCCAGGCCGGTCCCGGCACCAATAATGGCAATGGGAGCTTTATCATTTTGGATGCCGGTTTGCAGAGTACATAAATCGTCTGATGTCAGTCCTAAGACGCCATAGCCTACGGCGGCAAAGTCGTTGATTAACTCTACTTTGGTTAGGCCCAGTTCATCGGCGATGCGATCGCCCTCTAGGGACCAGGCTAAATTTGTCAGTTGGGAGCGATTATTGACAACAGGGCCAGCAATGGCAAAACAAGCAGTTTGGGGGTGAGCGGCTATCGGAGCCGTGGCTAGAAAATCTTTGACCATGGGTACCAAGTCAGCATAATCACCACTGACAAAGCGTTGCTCATGGAGAGTCTCTCTAGCGTTGCTGTTAGACTGAACCAAGCGCAAAATAGTTTTAGTACCGCCGATATCACCTGCTAGTAGTTGCATAATAATAATTTCGAAATAAGGTCAAATGGTAATAAGTGTCAAAGCCTTTATAGGGGTATACCCTTGTGGACACTCCGCGATGGAGTCAACTAATTATCGTAGGAATATACCCGTTTGCATGCCCCACTATATTTGACGATCTTTCGAGTAATTAATTTCCCATATAACCTATTCGATATTGCCGCTTGTGTAATGCCCCTTCCTGTAACCTCAGCCATAGCCGACATTCTATCCCGAGCCCTTGACGGGCAGGATATTGCTCCAGATGACGGTATTATCTTGCTCAGCCAAACGACCCCCGCAGCTCTAGAAACGATTCGGGCTACCGCCGACCAGCTACGACAACAACAGGTTGGGGATACGGTTACCTATGTAGTCAATCGAAATATAAATTACACCAACATTTGCGAACAGCATTGTAGCTTTTGTGCGTTTCGTCGAGATGAAGGTCAGCCAGGTGCCTACTGGCTTAGCTGGGAAACTATTTTAGAAAAAGCAACGGCTGCTGTAGAGGCAGGTGCTACGGAAATCTGTATGCAGGGAGGGCTTAATCCGGTTGCCAAAATTAAGGGGTTTTCCCTGGCCTACTATCAAAAATTGGTGACAACCATTAAGGATAAATTTCCCAGCCTTCATATTCACGCCTTTTCTCCCCAGGAAGTTCAGTTTATTGCCCGTGAGGATAATTTAGACATTGCTACCGTAATTCGAGAATTGGCCCAGGCAGGGGTAGGGTCATTGCCGGGAACGGCTGCTGAAGTGCTGGATGACCAGGTGCGACGCGTGCTTTGTCCCGAGAAAATAAATACGGCAACTTGGTTAGATATTGTCTCCCAGGCCCATCGGTTAGGCATGCCTACGACCAGTACGATGCTGTCTGGCCATATTGAAACCATTGAGCAGCAAATTGATCATTTAGACCAGCTACGTCGGCTGCAAAAACGTTCTCTTTCCCAAGGTGCGATCGGTATTACAGAATTCATATTGCTGCCCTTTGTGGGGCAGGAAGCTCCAGCCCCTCTGCGTAAGCGCGTCGGGCGAGACCAGCCCATTGTTGCTGATGCACTATTGCTAACGGCAGTTGCCCGTATTTATCTGGGACGTTGGATTAAGAATCATCAGCCAAGTTGGGTCAAACTGGGGCTAGATGGTGCTACCGAAGCGTTGCGCTGGGGGTGTAATGACCTGGGCGGTACGCTTATGGAGGAGCATATTACCTCTATGGCTGGAGCGAAAGGGGGTACCTGTCAGTCAGTGGAAAGTTTACGAGGTGCGATCGCAACCCTAAACCGCCCCAGGCAACAAAGGGACACGTTGTACAATGCCGTTTCAGATAACCCACCGTGCCAATTATTAACAGACACATCTAATCATTAACGTTTTCGCCAATTTATTTTTATTCCCATAGCAGCTTTGTAGAGTAGTGCATGGGCCTTAGCCCTGTTCCTTAATTTCCACTACGTGGCTGCATGCTTAAACTGATCAGTGTTTTACCTCCTATCAAGCAGCGTAAGCTCCGTCAACATCTCTACAAATACCGTTCGCTATTGGAGCTTGATACCTCCAGCTATGGTGTAGGGAGGCAGCGTTACTGGCTAGAACATCAACCAATATTAGGGAGTGGGGGGCGGTCCTATCAACCTGCTGTGCGTCACCCTAAATTTTGGGATTTTTGTCAAACCATCTATCAACGGGCTAGTCGTATTGCCCTGCCAGATCAGCCAGTACTCAAACCTGACTTGGGGTTGATTGCCTATGGCGATGTCGGTATTCGGGCCCATCGTGATGATCCCTATGCGGCTTGCCCAGCCATTAGCATTAACCTTTCTACCGTTCCAACCCAGTGGGGCTATACGCCCAATTATGCCAGTTACGATAAACGTCGACCTAGACGAGTCTCAGAGGACATTTATCAGTTGCCACCGGGGGCGATCATTATGTTCAACAGTCAAAACCCCCATCGGGTAATTAATCCCGATCTAGAACGCTGGTCTATTAATCTGTGGCAGATTTCGCCATCATGTCGTCCTTACTTTCAAGGCTATCTAGATGCTGCTCCTGTCACTGACGATAATGCGGTAAGCTTTTTCCCACAGGTGAGAGAAAAAGAGCATGGCCAAGATCGAGCAGAAGGACATACAAGTCGGGAAACTACAGTGGGTGTACCGCGAACTTGTTCCTGACAGCCCCAACGATACGCCCCCTGTACTTATGCTCCATGGTTTGGTCTCCCAGAGTTATAGCTGGCGTGATGTGATGCCAGCTTTGGGGGAATATGGGTTTCGTAGTATTGCCCCTGACTGGATTGGCCACGGCTCATCGTCAAAGCCTGATAAGCGTGAGTTTGCCTACGATCAAGCCACCTATCTCAAGGCTCTCAGCGATTACATAGACGCTTTAGAATTAAATCGCTTTTCCTTGATTGTGCAGGGTTTTTTAGGGGTGACTGGGTTACTCTATGCGGCTCAAAACCCTGACAAAATTGAGAAATTAATCATTCTGAATACCCCTTTACCCCCCAAGGCCGACCTGCCCTTTGCTGTGAAAATGATGGGTTGGCCGTTTGTGGGGGATATGATGACTCAAGATCCACTGTTGGTGGATCGCACCCTGGAAGGCGCTGGTCCCTATCAAGTGTCAGATGAAGACTTGGATGTTTATCGTCGGCCGTTTCTTAAAAGTTCTGATGTGGGTCGTTCCCTAATGTGGACCATTCGGGCAATGAAAACGCCTAAAATTACTGAGCAGATCGCCCAAGGATTTGCCAATTGGTCCCGTCCCACCTTGATTGCCTGGGGCATTTCAGATCCCTGGCTGTCGGCGGAGGGGGCTAAGGCTTTTGCCCAGGGCCTAGATGATGGCGAATATATGGAACTCGAAGAGGTGGGACATTATGCCCAGGAAGATTGGGCTGAGAAAGTTAGTGAATCTGTCGTGCCTTTTTTGCGTAAGCAAGGAATTTAGTCTTGGTTTGGTAGCTGTTTTGTTAACTCTCTTAGCAAAATTGATTGTTCCTCTTGCAAACTGTTTAACCGTTGCAAAATAGTTTCAATCTGTTGCTCTTGAGGAGAAACTCCGGTTGCTGTCTTCGTCATTAGCCAACGCCCTAAGGAAAAGGGTGAATGCCCTAGCCACTTGAGGAGACGTTTTAGAAGCTGACTGAGGATGGAAAGCGAAAGTTGGAGCAAGATGATTAAGCTAATTGCGATCGCAATTAGCCAATAGGGATGATGTAGTCCCCATAAGGCAGCTGTTTCAGCTGGTGTCAATAGTACATCTGCCAAGACAATGGGCATTGTCCAGTCAATAGTCAACATCATTACGCACCCCCTACCAATCATCGCGGCGTCGCCATCGCTTACGATGCTGCAACTCTCGCTTCACAGCAATGCTCCATTTATCCACCAACGTCATCATCGCTGGCATATCACGAGAGACTTTATTTTCCCAGCCGAGATCGGCCACCACCGACTTAAACGTACGCCGCTTCGTCATCCGGTAAGCAATTTCCTCAATCTCATGCCAGGTTAAACGACTTTCAATATTAGCTTTAGTAATCACCGTTAACAGACTGGTATAACGATTACCCTCTGCTTCAGTCATCATAGTGTGGGGAATATCTAATACGCGATCAAAGCTGTGGTACCAACAATAAGGCTGGTGTTCTAAGGCTGCCTTAAAAAAACGCTCATGGTCATAGTTATTAACGGCGCGATCGCTTTCACTAGAGACCATGAAAATTGGGGCAATGGGAGATTTTTTGACCCGCTTAAAGTTATATTTAGCAATCCGTAGCACTGCCCGAAGTGAAGAAATTTCAAACCCCGGGTAGCTGGGCCCCATTAATTTTTCCCATTCAAAATAGGTATCGATGTGATTAACAAATAAATCAATTACCTTACTGCTCGCACTAAAGTAAGGGGCAAATAAAATCGTTCGATAGATGTCATCGGCCTTTTCCATCGCTAACCAGGTGGCCAGGGTCGCGCCCCCAGACAAGCCACCAATAATCACCTTAGAACCCATCTTTTTGGCAACTTGCAGCCACTGGAGGCCAAACTTAAGATAGAGTCGTGGATCGTCCGTCAACGGTGGTGGGTTATTCGGTCCCCACTTTCCGGCTAACCCGTGACCGGGCAGGAGCGGCACCAATACGTTATAACCAGCCTTATGCATGAGCTGGGCCATGGGAATAAACTGATAAGGACCCGCCGTAAACCCATGGAAAAATAGACAAACTTTATCAGTGGGTTGGCTATGGAATAGAAAGTAAGAACGGCACAGGTTATCAATCAGCGATAACTCTGATTCACGGGCTGATATTTTGCTTTCTATAACCTTTTTAAGTGTCAGATAGTCTGCCATAGCAACATCATGTCTGGGCATAGTCGCATACTACCGCTCAGGCTCTCTAGATTCCTAAAGAATGCTGGACGGCTTAATATCTTGACCAGAGAGTATCTTTGGATACTGCACTAAACCTTCTATTCTTGAGACGTTGACTTTTCAGTTGATGTCTCTTCGGTCTGCTGCTCATCGGCAGATGTTTCCTCGGGTTGCTGCTGTTCATCAGCATTGCTCGTTACTACTATGACCGTTCCACTACTATCGACGATGCAAGAGCCTCGTTCATTGGGAAATTGTGTCATGGACCAACGGATCATAACTGTGCCATCTTCCATCGCTTGGGAAGGGGTTAGTTTTGGTGTGCGTTCCGGTGTGGCTATGGTGGCATAACAGTCATGGGCAATTGCTTCAATATCCTTTGGAATAACCGTTTTTGGAGGACTGCAGGCGCTGCTAATCATTAGCAACAGCAGCCAATAATGCATCTTGGATGAGCCTATGGTTATAAACCCCTTACAGGGCCCCTTACCGGGCTCAAGTTGTGCCGTACGGCCTACAGCAGATATCCTCGACAGAATCATTCCTTAAATCGGTAACGCCCTTACAATCAATAGGAGCAGATGGGAATCAAATTTATGAATCCTTACTCATAGCAGCTTACAGAACTTTTAGACTCAGCCCCCATGCAATTATTTCGTGTATTACTTTCCCTATTAGTCGCTGTGTGCCTATTATTCACCAGTGCTCCAGCCATAGCTGCACCGGTGGCAGTGTTGCCAGGTCTCAAGGGGGTTTTTACAGGGACGCCTCCCACTGACATTGGTATTCATGATGCCCAATTGATTAGCTGTCCCACATCCCCTAACTGTGTCAGTAGCAGTGCTGGCGATGATGAGCACTATATTGCTCCAATTGCTTATTCGGCTCAGAAAGATGCTGTGCGCGATAAGCTGGTTGCCATTATTAAAAATCAGCCCCGCACTAACATTATTGAACAGACAGATAGTTATATTTTGGTGGAGTTTACAAGCCGTTTAATGGGGTTTGTTGACGATGCTGAATTTTACTTTTTGCCCGATGAAAAGACTATTGCCATGCGCTCTGCCGCAAGGTTAGGGGAGTCAGATTTAGGCGTAAACCGACGACGGTTAGAGCAGTTTCGTTTGGCGTTGCAGAGCTTGGGGGCTTAGGAAGGCATAACCCCTAGAATTTTAAGACTAGTAGACTGTCAAACTTAAAATATTCGAATTAGGACCGTGAATAGTCAGTGGTGAATAGTGAATGGTGTTTCAAGTATGAACGCTGCATTGCTAAGAAACACCTCTTCCGAAAATTAAAACTTGACGCTGCACAAGCCATTCTTGACCAACCGTGACTCCTAACCCTTACCAAATCCGGCCTATGACTCGTGGCGAGCTAGAACTTGCCATTGACTGGGCTGCTGCAGAAGGTTGGAACCCAGGTTTGCATGACGCTGATTGTTTTTACAATGCTGACCTCACCGGTTTTCTGATGGGGTTTTTAGAGGGAGAACCGATGGCGTCGATTTCAGCGGTTAAATATGGTGACTCCTTCGGGTTTATTGGCTTCTACATTGTGAAGCCTGAATTTCGAGGGCAAGGTTATGGGCTGGCTATTTGGCAGGCGGCCCTTGACTATTTGCAAGGGCGCAACATTGGCTTAGACGGTGTAGTTGCCCAGCAAGATAACTATGTCAAGTCTGGATTTAGGCTGGCCTATCGGAATATTCGCTATGAAGGGGTGGCTAACGGTAACGATCACGACTCTGGCTGTGTGCCTCTAGGTGATTTGCCCATACAAACCGTAGTGGACTATGACCGGCAATGTTTCCCTGATGTGCGATCGCACTTTACCCAATGCTGGATTACCCAACCCAATAGTCATGTCATTGCCAGGGTCCAGGGGCAAACATTAGTGGGCTATGGCGTCATCCGTCCCTGTCAGAATGGTTATAAAATTGGTCCCCTCTTTGCCGATACAGCCACCGTTGCCGATAAAATTTTTCAGACCCTGATGGCTCAGATACCTGCCGGGAGTCCATTTTATTTAGATGTCCCGGAGGTTAATGACGCAGCCGTTGCTTTGGCCAAGCGATATGGCATGAACTCCATGTTTGAAACAGCTCGCATGTATACCCAGGCCGCGCCAAAATTACCCTTAGAGAAGATTTTTGGCGTAACCACGTTTGAGTTGGGCTAGTACGATTCCTCAGGAACGCTACAATATTAGAAATATTAAGTGTTCGTTACATTGGGACGGGAGTTGGTTATGGGGCGCAAGCGGGCCATCGTCATTGGGGCTGGAATTGGTGGATTGGCCATGGGCATCCGCCTCCAGAGTTTAGGATTTGATACCACCATTGTGGAAATGTTGGATGCGCCTGGTGGTCGTGCCTATGTGCGCAAGGCCGATGGTTTTACCTTTGACATGGGGCCAACGGTCATCACAGTGCCTCACTTTATTGAAGAACTGTTCTCCCTGGAACGCGATAAAGCCGCTTTAACCCAGGATGATTTCCCAGCTGACATTGTCGATGAAAGTAAGCGCATCAAGTCTGGTATATCTGGTGGTCCTAATACCAGCCGCTACGTCAAAATTGTGCCGGTGTTGCCGTTTTATCGCATCTATTTTGATGACGGTACCTTCTTTGATTACGATAGCGACCCTGAGAACACCCATCGACAGATTCTAGAGTTGGGCGAACCTGGCGATTTAGAGGGCTACGAACGGTTCCATGAGGCTGCTAAAGCCGTCTTTGAGCGAGGCTTTTTGCAGTTGGGCTATACCCACTTTGGTACGGTGGGTTCGATGCTAAAGGTGGTCCCTGAACTGCTCAAATTAGATGCTGTACGTACTCTATTTAGCTTTGCGAGCAAATATTTTAAGAGTGACAAACTGCGCCAGGTCTTTAGCTTTGAACCCTTGCTAGTCGGTGGTAACCCCCTCTCAGTACCTGGCATTTACGCCATGATTCACTTTGTTGAGAGTACCTGGGGCATTCACTTTGTCATGGGGGGTACCGGTGCTTTAGTGCGGGGCTTTGTGAAAAAATTTGAGGAACTGGGCGGCAAAATTGTTTATAACGCCCAGGTCAGCAAGATTAATGTCACTAAGGAAAATGGCCAGAAAGTTACCCAGGGCGTCACCCTGGCTGACGGTACAGTAATGGCTGCCGATGCAGTGGTTTCCAATGCGGACTGGGCGACCACCTACGGCAAGATGATTGAGCCTAAGTATCGTTTCTGGAATAGCGATCTGCGGGTAAAAGTGACCCAGCAGTCGATGTCGGTGTTTGTTATGTACCTCGGCTTCAAAGCTGACGGTAATGAGAGTGCCAAGCTGCGTCACCACAGCATTATTTTAGGCCCCCGCTATGAGGAGCTATTGAAAGACCTCTTTGGCCGTAAGGTTATGCCCAAAGATTATTCTCAATATGTTCATCTACCCACGTTAACTGACCCGTCCCTGGCACCAGAAGGTCATCATGCTGCCTATATTTTGGTGCCTGTGCCCCATAATGGGTCTGGCATTAATTGGGATGACATGGGTGAAAAGCTAAAAGACAATGTACTGACCTTTATGGATGAGCGGGGCTTTTTGCCAAATATAAAAGAGCGTTTGGTGCATTGCAGCTACATTACGCCCGACTACTTTGAAAATACTCTAGAGGCGTACATGGGTAATGCTTTTGGTCCTGAGCCACTATTGGTACAGTCGGCATTCTTTAGGCCCCATAATCGCAGTGAAGATATTACTAACCTGTACATTGTCGGGGCCGGTACCCAGCCTGGTGCGGGTACACCGAGCGTGATGATGTCTGCCAAGATGACAGCTCGCCTGGTGGCAGAGGACTTTGCGATCGCACCTGAAATCGTAGGAGGTATTTCTGAAGAGAAAAAGGCATCTCTGGTTTAAGCAGAAGATTACTAGTTGTTGCGAACAACTTGCTTGCGGATGACAACGGTTGATTTATGTTGATTTTTCAACCAATGATAAAATATTAACTAAAGGCCAGTTCACTGTAATAGTGACTGGCCTTTAGTTTTAGGCGCTATCATGTCTGTTGTTTAGAGCGCTTATGTCTCAAAAACGAATAGTACATTTACTCAACCATACGTAAAAAGTAAAGAAAGAATAAGAGTGTTTACCCATTACACGAAAACCAAGCCATTATTTTGGTTAAGCGAACATAATTATCACTTTAATGGTGTTTCTTAAGCGCCAGAAACACTTTTGAAAGTGGACGAAGGGTTGCATAGTTAGATGACTTAGGGGGAATCTGAGTCATCTCGTTGATCGTTGTACCATCGTTGTATCAAGGAGTTCCCATGACATTTTTCCCTGCAGTTATAGTGCTCGTAATCGTTTTTCTGTCTTTTTCTAAGGAAGTACTCGGAACAAAAGAACAAGACGTATCTGGAAGTAAGCTAAAAACTAATGGTGCTGAGCCCAACATGTCTGATGTCTTGCTCAGATATAAGCTAATGAATGAGCTTCAGGAAAAGCCCTAGAGATGTCAACTATTCATCAGCTAACTTTAACTTGGTAAAATTAGAGGCCAGCTACCATTCGGAGCTGGCCTTTTTTGATGCGAGTGGGGCTGCACATATTGAAGGCAATCGCTACTTATAACGGACGCTTGAGTTCACTTTGCCCAATGATTCTGTCTGTGAGAAAGGGTATGGAGTGATTTCTTAGATTAAGCTATTTTGCCTAACAACAGTCAACTGACGGCTATAGCGTTTCAAGTTGATCGGTATCAATATTATAGATAGGCATCCCTCGAATCAGGTCTATTCTGTCCTTGCCTGTCACGTAGCTCAAGTTACCTGCCTGATCACGGCTCTCTCGGTATTTCGAGAGCACGTAGCCATTCTTTAAGGAAATCTCTCGTACGTGCTCGTTTAACTTGTCATTTCTGACGAAATAAGCATTGTTGCCAGCACTATTACAGCCAATAAAGCTATACCCTCGTTCCTTAGATAACTGATAAAGTGCTCTCAAAGATGAACCATAATAGTGATTGCTGTAGTGTGCCTTTGTTCGATAAAAACTCTTGTCGTAAGGAATTGTGATGGGGCGATCAATGCCAAGAACGCTGTTATACTCCAAAATAACAATGATTGGAGTAACAACATGGATGGTTTTCCAAATCCAATAATCGTTGCCATCCAAATCAATATGGAGAATGCCAATTTCTGGCTCAAATCCAGATGACTTAATTAACTTATTGATATTATCTCGATCAATAAATTCAGCCCGGGCAGCTAACTCGTATCTCCAAAAATATTCTGATGTAGTGATTTGTTTTACATTCTCCTCGGACCCATCCATCACAAACCCAGACCAGTTGTTATTCATTAACAAAAAACGAGTATTAGATTCTCGATAATTAGCCACGCCAAACTCTACAAAAGTATGATGAGGAAACTCCAGATTATGGACCAGCCATTGAATAATGCCATCGTCACCCCATTGAGAAAAGACTTTAAACTCAACCTCGTGCAAAGACTTAATATGTTGCTTAGATTTGATAGTCTCTGTCATCATTTTCCCAAGCAGGAGTGCCTGTGGTTCTAATATGGCTCGTAAGTTTGCACCAGAATCATCTTGGGCCATGAATATGTCCTATATGTCTGCAGATATTTAAAGGCATCAGCCTATTTAGTGCCAAAGCTCAGTCTAAACGCCCATTATCCTACCATTAGGCTTACCCAGTTTTTGTTCTGTGTGTTCAACAACACGACGGGTTTCGGCTAGCCAAAAAATACTCTGCATAACTCTGAGAGTTTCATCTGGTGGCTCTGAATAAAAACCATTTTTGGAACCATACGGTTCAATAATCTGATGAATCTAGTCATCATTATCATATTCGTGTGAGCAGGGTGGCTGTGATAAACCGTAAATTACTGGTTGGCTGACCGCTTATTTAGACCGTGCCCACTGGAAAGTATCCCTGCGGGTAATGCACAGCATCTATCCGGAATCCATACCTAAGGGCTTGTTGTACAAGCGACAGCAGTCAAGGTGTCTGTCTATGTCTACACAACTCTTCCCTCCAAAACCGATTATGCTCCGAGCATACTGCAGTGAAGATTGGTCGGTAGTATGCACTATCCACGACCGAGCCCGACCCTATGAATTAGAAGGTTCCTTCAAGCCCCAAGCGCTTCCATCTCTGACAGATGATCCCGATGACCTCGAAACATTTCACCGCTCCGAAAAATTTGTGGCTTGTATTACTGAAGACGTCGTTGGGTTTGTCGGAGTTGACGAAAATTTAGTTTCCTGGCTGTATGTAGACCCCGATTACTTTGGCCTCGGCATTGGTCGGGAACTCCTGCAATTGGGCATAGAACTGGCAGGGCCTAACGCATGGACAGTGGTTCCCAATGGTAATATCCGTGCCCGACGACTCTATGCTAGTGAAGGCTTCCAAATCGTCCGCACCTTTGAAGGCGACTATGTTGGATATCCATGCCCATGCTTGGAACTAGCCTTAAAACAAAATCATAAACAATTATGCCTGGAACAAACACAGTTCTATGCGGCCTAATCCGTCAAATAGTCAGAATGCTGTTTACGTCAGCCTCAGTTGTAGAGAGGCTGGTAACAGATTGTTGTGCATGGATAGCACAGGTTGATGGTCTAGATATTGGCTTTTCCCTTGCTAATAGAAAAGAAAAAAGTGTCTTTGGGATGTTTGTAAAGCCCAATTTTGAGGGGCGAGGGGTGGGTCGGTTACCGATGAAAGCGGCTGAAACCTGACTATGGTCCAACCATACCGATGAGATTTCGTTGCTCACTGGTAATGACTCTAAATTAAGAGCTTATGGATTCTATCTTCATCTTGGCTTGCCCCCAACAGGTGTTGAGTCACATGGTGACTTTGCAGGCGAAATGAAATTCATCAAACGTCGATTATAGATAGGGTTACATGTATCTAATGTTACTGTTATTGCGAACTAATAAGTATGGGTTCGTCCATACACTTTTTTGCCACGTAAAGTTATTAAGCATTATGTCAAAATGAGGTTTTTCGTTTAACTTAAAAAAGTGTTGGGCAATACTTATAGTGTCAGAACCATTATGCTAAGGCCTGTTCAATTTATAGTTTATAGATTGCTCTATAGAAAAAATAGTTATTTTGGACCTGGGACAAAATGAGTTTGGGTGCTTTATTACAATACTTAGTTTTTCTAAAAGAGAGCAAACGTATTTTTCAAAAACTGATCGTGTTGGTCACAGGCACATTTTTCTAAAGAGCTTTATAGTTCAGAGATTACATTTATTGATAATCTCCTGAGTTGATTAAAACGATCTAGAAACAGTATTAGAGTTCTGATCTATCTGACTTATATAGCGTTTCTCAAATGAATTGAATACATCCCACTCACGATTCACGATTCCCCACTCACTTACACCACCAAAATTTATTCATCTCAACCAGTAACCGCTATATTCAATAATCTGCTTAAGGAAATTAAGGAATGTTAGAAAGACTCTTTGCTGGAACCACATTGGGAATTGTTGCCATATCCGTACTAGCTGGCTCTAGCTATGGGTCTTCTAGCGAGCCGCTTACTGTCGATGTTTATGGTTCATCCTATAGCATTGAGCTGGACCATGACGCTACGGATCAGGTCCTTAGACGTCAGCCGTGGTGGGGAAATAAAGACCTCGCCAATGAACTATGCGAAGCCTTGGTGTATGAAGGGGAAGATATTGCCAGTATTGGATATAACACTACGGAAATTAGGGGGCAAGACTACATTGAAGCCTATCTTGTCATGCCTCTGGCTACATGCACTGGCCCAATTGTAGTTGCGCCAGAAGATATTGGTGAAATGACGGGGGGTACATTCTTTGTTATTGCAGGTGACGTTTGCATAACCAGCAATATAGATGTTCTGAATAGCCAAAATCAAAAGTATCAGCATCCATCTCTAACTCCTCAGAATGTGAGTGTGCTAAATTGCAGTTATTTTGATGATTCAATTGTGTATTAGGGGTGATTCTGTAAAGAAACACGTCCCATAAAAAACATGCACCCAGGGCTGGGTGCATGTTTTATGTTGTTTTCTTCAGGTTATAACGGTCCCATCGTGCCTATGACCGATGGCCAAGGCATTAGAGTACTAGAGTGACTGCAAGAAACGAACTAGCGCTTCACGATCTTCTGTAGACATTGTTTCAAATGCCACTTTAGATGCGTCTGCTTCACCGCCGTGCCATAGAATAGCTTCTTCAAATGTGCGGGCGCGGCCATCGTGTAAATAGCCAGAGTAGGGCAATACGGTTTGAGCCAGCCCGACACCCCAAAGAGATGGTGTACGCCATTCTTGACCATTGGCTGCAAAATCAGCTCGGTTATCAGCCAGTCCTTCACCCATATCATGGAGTAATAGATCCGTGTAAGGATGAATTTCCTGATTTCGCAGGGCGGGGTATTTGTGAGAACCTGTGTGGAAGTTGGCTACATGGCAAGCATTACAGCTAGCTTCTGTGAACAGTTTCTCCCCTCGTTGTACTTGAGCGTCGTCCATCAGTGTACGGGCTGGAGCAGCTAAGGTTTGGGCATAGGCCGCAGCTAAGACGAGTTTCTCTTGATCGATCTCGGTTGTTCCATCCTCCGCAGGAAAGAGAGGACTGGTAATACCCATATCGTTGAAATAGGCGTCAGCACTTTGTTGCAACAAGTTCGGAGAATTTGCTTTCCAACCAAAGCGCCCTAAAGCAACATCTTGGGTTTGTTCATCCCAAACCTGATTAGGTCGTCCAGAAATACCGTCACCATCACGGTCGTCTGGATCGGCTAAAGCCAGGATATCTTGTTCAGGAATTGCTTCTAGTAGTCCTAATCCATAGACGTGGGGAGGGACACGGGGAGAAACTTGGACAGTATCTGGCAGTGGCTCACCGTTGGCCAGCGTTACATTAATCTGGGGAGAGCGCAACCGATAGGGTGTCCCATCTGTATAGGCACCAGCTGTCTCTTTCCAGAGGATATCAACCTTTGCTTCCGGGGTTTCTCCAATAATGCTAAAGTCCTGAACCTGATTACCTAATCCTTGTACAGGTGGAGCATTCTTAAGGGCTTCTGACTTGTTGGTAGCAGATTGATGAGCCATGGCCTCTCCATCGGTTACCCTCAACAACAGCTGACCGGGTTCTGGCATGCCGCGACCGTTACGGATATGGCAGCTAACGCAGGAGGCGTTGTTGAAAACAGGTCCGAGACCTGAACTTTCAGTATTTGGTGTAGAAACAAAGGCTTCTTCAAACACTTCATCACCTAAATCATGTTCCTCAGTTTCCCAAGGGTTGAGATTAGGAGGGGCTTCTTCGTAGGCACTGGAGGTTCGATTAAAAGCTGTTGCATCCCCTGCTGCAGGGGATATTTGGGCATTGACTGACAGCGAGAGAAAAACACCCGCCATGATGGTAAAAATAGCTGTCAGTAAGACAACCAGGGTAAATCGAAGGCGCTTAAATAAAGCCCCTAAAGATCGAAATTGCATAGTGTATATGTTGGTAGATTACACAAACCACCAGCAGACAATAAGCTGCTGCATATGAAGATAGAATCTGGTAAAAAAGCCTAAAAATGATTATTTTTTGGCATTATTACCTAAATTAAGCCATTGGATGTTCAGCATCGCTGACATGGCTGAACTTAGTTTTGAACTAATGGCAAAACTTCCGTTTCGAGTAGTTCGAAGGCAATGTTCAGCGATAGCTGAGCTTCAGCTAATGGTGCGACATCGGTTGGATTGGTCATGGTTGTTTCAATGCCATTTAAGGCCGTAGCTAAGGAGGTTTGAATGTGCTGATCAAGCGTTGGATCTGCGATCGCAATCACCTCACCCAATCCCATCACACGTCCATTGGCCTCACTATTGCTTGTTCCTAGGTAGGCTGACTGAATACCTTGCACACTACTGTTTAAGAGCTGTAGTGTAACAGCATCAGGGGTTTCTTCCAGCAATACTGACGCTTTCACAACTTCCGGAAGTTCTTCTCCAGAAACAACCTCTAGACTATTGATAATGCTGCGAACAATCTCTTCAGAGCCAGCTTCTACAGACAGATAGACATGATTTTCTGGATTACCTGCAGTAGATAGCAATGTCCCATAGGCTGGATTGCTGTTCCAACCAGCTTGCCAAACCGTTAGAATGTCTGTAGTCACATCATTTGCTCTGAGCGTCAGTGCACTCAAATAGCGACGTTCTTGATTAGAGAAATCGGCGGCAGCTTTATCACTCTCCGTTCCAAGAATATAGGCCATGGCCTCAAAGCCTTGTAAAGAAGGCAGTAGTGAGGCTACATCAAAGTCTTCAGTCTCAGAGGCATTGGCCAAAAGCGCATCAAGCCCAGCCTCATCAGTGGGAAACTCTAATGCTGTGCTGTAACCCAGGGAATGAACAGGACCAAAAGCAACTGCATTACTGCTAGCCCATCTAGACATAGCCCCTAACCAGGCCGTACGTACTGCTGATAAATTAGCCTCTGTTGGTTCAGCCTCAAATAACTGAGCAGCTTGAACTAAGCCTCCCATTTCAATTGCTAATGCTTCATAGCCAGGAATAATGACTTCTGCAGAAAACTGCTGATTGAGTTGCTTCATAGCAATCTCAATATTCGGCTCTAAAGCATACCCGGCCCCAGCCCATAAAGCTGAGACTGTAACTCCTAACACACTCCGCCTTAAACAGCGGTTAAAACCCTGTAAATACGTTTCATCGATCAGATTGAACATGGTGACGCACACATTAGTTTTGCAACGAAAATCAGATAATCGGATGACTCCTATTTAGAGGAGGATATTAACCTCCCCCCGACTATAGCGGTGTATAAGCTAAGTTCATTAGCCCAGACAACTGATATCGATAGCAAGCAGGAACATAGTGAATATAATCAATTAATAAAATACTATGAAGCTGGCTTCATAATGCGGTGCGTAATGTCATTAGTATGGGCGTAATAAACATCTCTATGGCAAATGTGCAGTTTGTTCATGTATCACCAGGATGGTGATTGAGTTCCACGTTAGCCCTTAAGCTGCCATATCGAATAACAGAATTTCAGTATCCTCTGTCTGGCCCGTCATCGTTAATGATTCAGGTGCTGTAATGGCTGCACCATCACCTGCACTAAGAACTGTCTCATTTAAATTGAGACC
>JAHQVZ010000036.1 GCA_019634055.1 Leptolyngbyaceae cyanobacterium MAG.088 | reverse complement strand
ATGCAGGCCACATTCTATTCCATTCGCCACCTGGTCCAACAAAACCGACTCCATATCTTTTCCTCCAACCCCGTCCTCTACAAAGACATGTCCCGCCGGGTGATCGAAACCCTGCAACAGTTTAGCCCCGAGGTGGAACAATATTCCATCGACGAAGCCTTTCTTGGCTTAGATGGCTTTACCCACCTGAACCTGGCCGACTATGGCCACACCATTCGCCGCACCGTAAAGCAGTGGACTAATATTCCTGTCTCCGTCGGCATCGCCCCTACCAAAACCCTGGCTAAGATAGCGGCCCATATTGCCAAGAAATCACCCGATGCTCATGGTGTTCTTAACCTGGCCACCGTAAACGACGTGGATAGCCTGCTCGCTAAAATCGATGTGGGCGACGTGTGGGGCATTGGTCGTCGCAACAAAGCTAAGCTGCTCCAGGCAGGCATCAAAACTGCACTGCAGCTAAAGCAAGCCCGAGATAGCTGGATTAAAAAACACTTTGGCATTTTTGGTCTGCGCACAGTGCTAGAACTGCGGGGCACCCCTTGTTTTGCCATGGAACCCGTGGCCCCTACCAAGAAAATGCGCATCGTATCGCGATCCTTTGGTCACCTGGTTACTGAACTGTCTGATTTAAAAGAAGCCATAGCTACCTACACCACCCGCTGTGCCGAAAAGCTGCGCCAGGATGATCTGCTGGCCGGTTGTTTTACCATTACTATGCGCACGAGCTATTACCAAAAAGAGAATCAATATTCAGCGGCGCGAACGGTACAGTTGGAGCCCCCCACTAACGATACAGGTCGATTAATCCAAGTCGCTATGCAGTTGGCAGAAATGGCCTATGAACCTGGCTATGAGTATCTTAAAGCGAAGGTGATTGCTACAGAATTAGTACAGGCGGATGAAGTCCAGGGCAATCTCTTAGGTGGGCCAGTGCATAATGAAAAGCGAGCCCGGCTAATGGCAACACTGGACCAGATTAATAGTAAGCTATCCACCGATGCGGTGAAGTATGGTGCCATGGGACTGGCTCCGACTTGGGGGATGCGATCGCAGTATTTCTCCCAACGCTACACTACCCATTGGGACGAACTCCCCATGGTAACCTTTACCCCTGCTCCACGAAAAAGCCCCTACCTTGTTGGCAGAGGCTTAGCTATTCGGCGGGAAGCCCCGCACTCTAATCTTTGATTGAGTGTCGGGATGAAAGTCAGGGGCGTTAAAGTGCCTATTAAACAATGTTGAAATCGAGAGCGATAGAGCACTTTAACGCCCAACTACGGTAAAATTGAATAACAGCGATTGTGCTGGTGAAGGAGTTGACCGACCCGTAAGCTTTGGCCGCAAGTCCCCCGTTTCCTTATTCACGAAAACAGTCCGTGCTATGCATGTTGTCCTCCTTCGGGAGATGCCCGCTTTTGCGGATGAAAAAAATGAAACACTGTCGTGGGATGTCAGGCGGTGTATAAACTCATCTCAGGAAATGTCCGGGCGGTAGCCTAGAGTCACTGAGGAAGCTCACACTGTACAGCTTGCTGTCAGTGTCGGGAGTATGTCACGATTTGTACCCGAAGTAACTGATGAATGGCTAAAGCTCTTTAACCTACGTGATTTATCCGAACTCCCCCAATATCTGAGCGATTTATCTGCATCTGATTAATGACTATCAAGGGCACGTAATATGGCATCATATCGCCGTTGCTGATCGCGATAGATAGTATCCCAGTGATTGCCTAGTCCTGGTGCATCCCAATATCCCGTATCTGGGTCTAAAAATGCTTTTGTCCGAGCCCAAACAATTGGCGACTGGTTATCCATGGGTTGTTGTTTTGCTACAAAGAGCCAATTGATATAACCCCGATCTAGAGCGGCTAAGGGAGCCTGATTTGCCAGATCAATGCCATTAAGTTCTTCTAACAGGGATAAGTTAATGGATTTTGCCTGAGCCTGTCGTCGGAGCTCTAGCGTTTGCCGTTGTAATCGTCGCAGCTGTTTTTGGTCTGCATCTTCTGGCGAAACCGCGCCATGCTGATAGGAGAAACTCCCCAGGTTCCACACGCCATTGCCAGGATCTACATGACCATAGTAAGCACTGGTATAGCCTCCTGTCGGAGTGCGTGTTCCCTCAGCACTACCCACTGCCTTCGATACCAGGGAGTCAGTCCCGCCTGTAAATAAGCTACCGATAGGATCAGCATCGGGCATGGATACTTGACTGGCTGGTTTTGAAGGACTATCTGGCGAAAATTTCAGTGCAACAGGTTTGCTAGAATCTGTTGTTGCACGAACGGTGGATTGGGCTGGGATGTCAAATTTGAGTGCGACTGTGTTAGCTTGAGCGGTCGTAGCTAAGCCAAGACTCATTGTCAGGCCTGTTAATGCTGTGAGTATTGATTTGAGAATAAATTGTTGCATGGTGATTTAGGTGAGTGAGATCAAGGTGGTGATGAGCGAATGAGATAGAGAGAGGAAGAATGGGGCAATGATGTCGGTATATCCCTTTGGGGCTGACCATCGTAGGGGTAGCCTTTATGGTTTCCTGATACCTTAGAAGGCTTGATTTAATAGTTGTTCAATGAACTGTGTTGAAGGTTCCACCATGGCCCAGGTGCCATCAGGTTCCCGACGTAACATGGCAAAAATTAAGTGATTTGCCCGACCAATGGTTTGCCCCTGTTGTCTTGGGCCAAATTTAGTTCGACTGAGGCCGCATAGCCGAAATAGATAAGCGGGTACATCGTCGCTAGAGACCAGCACACAGTCCATTTCGGTTGGTTCAATGGTGCCATTAAATGGCATCCGCACCGTATCACCATCGAGATTAAGACTGATATCCCCTAGACTGCTGCTGACCTGATATCCTGCGATTTCAGTGCCAACGGGTAAAGACCAGCTTTGATGGAAGTTAAGAACGCGTGGGGCTGGCGTAGAATGAGCACAGCCTCCCATAAGACCTAGGGGAAAACTTAGCAGCCCCAGGCCAAGGTATTTGAAAAGAGAGAATTTCATGGATCAGAATGTGAAGTACTGTCGGGGCACCTCTTGTGGGTGACCTAATGTAGAGGACAGACATCGTAGATTTGTTAATGTGATATCTGTCCTTGTGATTTTTTTGAAATCTACTGGAAACTGAAGGAGAACCCGGCATATTCATTTCCTTCATAGAGCATGACTAGCCAGGTAGAGGGCTCAAAGGCGAGGGGATAGGCTTCGCGAGTGGCCGTCACACCGTCGCGAATTTCTAAGCTTGGTAGTTGGCAGTATGGTTCTGTTACGATATCTCGAACAGTTTGTTGATTGGATCGCTCAGGCACGGTGAGAATTTTACCAAGCTGTTCCCTAGAGAGGACGGCAGATGACTGTACAATTTTTTGGCAGTTATCTTTTTGAGCAGAGGCGGCATCTGCCTTTAGATAAGATCCTGCATTGAGCAGTAGACCGATTGCGGCGATCCCCCAACCGGCAGCTAAAAAATATCGACTACGCCACCAGGGTTTGATTGTCCGCACCTGAGGTGCACGATCTGCTTTGAGAAATGAAAATAGGGGTCGTTGTTTGGCCTTGCGAGATGCAGGACGAGTTGAACGACGACGGACTGTGGTTTGAGGAGAGAGTTGTTGTGTCATGGATAGGCTTAGGGGAAATAGATAGATTGAGCATTACACTAACCGTCAACAAGACATTTAGTGGGTCTGTGTAATTAGAGTGGATGTGTAAAAAACTTGTGGTGTTCTGTACCTATCTACAAGTATAGGGGAAAGATTTTCAGATGGGTATAGTAAGTTTTGCGGATGATCGATAGTGAAAACCGCTAAAACCTTTTATATCAGGTTATATAACCTATTCTTAAAATGTTTTCCTCAACCTGTGCAACAGATTTTATCGACTGTTCATTGCAAAATTGATTTGTGCAACAACGATCGGTTTCTCGACGAATTTTTATGGGTATAGTGAGAGGGCCTATCTATTGCGCAGGTCATATCTATAATTGCCCCCTGGCCTTCACCTGTTCATACAGGGTTTCCATAGCGGTAATAAATGAATTATCCCGATGCCAGAAGGCGGGATAATCCCCTTGCTTTTTGATGGCAATGGCGGATACTGGATTTTCTGGCAGAGCTTCCATGGTTTGGGGTAGCTGTTTTTTGCCGTGCCAAAATTCGCGCAGCTCCGTTTCCTTAGGAACATCTAGCGTTTCAGGGGAGGTGTAGTAAGACTCAGCTGGTTGTGGTGCAGCCTGTTCTGCCTGTAACTCCGCTGATAGGGCTTTTCCCAACGGAGACTTTGCTAGCTCGTTAAATAGATCCTGACGCGATAGACCCCGCAGTTCAAACAATAAAAACGGATCTTGATCGAGTTCTGCGGCTACCAGGTAATACACACCGGCAATATGCTTACAGGGGTTACTCCAGTCTGGGCAGGAACAGCTGGTCTTAAAATCTTTGCGGCTACCGGGCAATAGATTCAGGTTTAGTTGCGCAAAGGTGTCTTCTATATTGTCTGGAATCTCGTTGAGCAGCAACCGGGAGACAATACTGGCTTTGGATGCCATTAAGGCTACAGCTGCTGACCATTTGGCCTTGCTCAGGGGCTGAAATTCGATGGTGATGAAATACAAGGGTTCTTTATAGACACCAAAGTAAGGATTGACTGACCCTCGCACCTGGGCAGTAATCAGGTTGCCGTCAATGTCAAACCCCTTTACTTTTTTGCCTCGGGCATAGGAGCGTCCCCGGCTGAGGCGTCCTGAATCGGTAAGTTTTTCAATGGCGCTGATAAACTGTTGTCCCCACCAGCTGCGGCTAAATTGAGCCATGGTATTGCCCCCCTATTCCATAATTGCGTTTTTATTGAGTGAAATTAGCTGCCTGAAGGCATTGTCATCCAGCTCTGTTAGCCAGGATTCATCGGAGCCGACAATGGAGCCAGCCAGTTTCTTTTTGTCTTCAATCATTTCGTCAATGCGTTCTTCCAGGGTGCCGATGGCAACAAACTTGTGGACGAACACATTCTTTTTCTGGCCAATGCGAAAAGCACGATCGGTGGCCTGATCTTCTACGGAGGGATTCCACCAGCGGTCAAAGTGGAACACATGGTTGGCTTTGGTGAGGGTAATGCCCACACCGCCTGCTTTTAGGGAAAGAATAAACACAGAGGGCTCTGTGTCTGGATCCTGGAATTCGGCAATCATGGCTTCGCGTTTTTTCCGGGAAGTGCCGCCATGGAGATAGTAGGTATTGCAGTGGAAAGTGTTACGGATGTATTTTTCCAGGGCATTCCCTAGCTCGGTAAATTGGGTAAACACTAGCAGGCTATCGCGCTCTGACCTGGCTTCTTCAATCATTTCGGTGAGGCGGGTGAGTTTGTGCGATCGCACCGCCGTAAAGTCGCTATCATCCTGCAAAAACTGGCGGGGATGGTTACACACCTGTTTGAGCTTGGTGAGGGTGCCTAAAATTAATCCCCTGCGCTGGATGCCCTCGGCGTCTTTCAGCTGCTTCTCCACGTCCTTGACCACCGCTTCGTATAGAGAGGCCTGTTCCTTGGTCAGATTACAGAACAGTTTTTGTTCCACCTTATCCGGCAGGTCTTTGATAATGGTCTGGTCTGTTTTCACTCGCCTTAAAATAAAGGGTTCCACCAGCTTTTTGAGGGTGGCGGACTGGCGGAGATTATTGTTTTTTTGAATGGGTACCTCAAAGCTTTTGCGAAACTGGGTTTGGTTACCCAAATATCCAGGATTTAAAAAGTGGAAAATAGACCACAGAT
>JAHQVZ010000311.1 GCA_019634055.1 Leptolyngbyaceae cyanobacterium MAG.088 | reverse complement strand
GAACGAGAGTTTGCCCAAAGTGGTGACTTTGAAGACGCTATGGCCTTAGTCAAGGGAAGTCGTGGCATCGAACGTTCACGAGAGCTAGCTTCCACACATGTTAAACAGGCCATTGAGGACTTAGCTGAACTCCCTCAGTCAGAACCCAAACGAGCGTTGGAAGCTTTGTCTAGCTACGTTTTGAGTCGATTGTATTAAAAAATAAAGTGGCATTATCATAGCAACAGTATCGTCACGGGGGCATTGGCTATTGACTGTGGCACTGGTGAATGACACTGTCTGTCTGCCCCTGTCTGCTCAAAAATTCGCTGGGAAAGTAGTGCCGGTAACTTATACTTTCGGCTGAGGCCCTATTCAGGGCTGGTATAGTGTGTTGCGAACATGGGGCCAGCAGCGAGGATGGACAATCCAGTGAGTCCAGTAGTGTGTCTGGGAGAAATTCTGGTCGATAGCTTTTGGCTAGAAGATCAGGAAAAGAAAATGTCGTTACCCGGTGGTGCTCCCGCAAATGTGGCCTGTGGATTGGCCAAGTTGGGGACATCGGCAGAATTTATCGGGGCTGTGGGTGTGGATTCTTGGGGGCAGGCGCTGGCTCGATTGCTCTCAGATTTACGGGTGGGTGCCCGTGGATTACAACGACATCCGACGGCACCTACCCGTGAGGTTTATGTCCTGTCAGATGAAACAGGGGAGCGCTCGTTTGCGGGGTTTTCGCTACCTGACCCGGCGGGTTTCGCAGATGCTCATTTAATTTGCGATCGCATTGACCCTCATTTATTTAATGGCACTAAATATCTGGTGCTGGGCACCTTGGGGTTGGCCTACCCTGAAACGCGTGAATCGATGTTGCAAGCGGTGGAGTGGATTCAGGCACAAAATGGCCGGGTGGTATTAGACGTTAACTGGCGACCGATGTTTTGGGAGAATCCGGCTCAGGCAGTAGGGCTGGTAATGGATTTACTCAAATATGTGTCGTTCCTCAAGCTATCAGATACAGAAGCCCAGTGGCTGCTAGATACAACCGACCCGGTTGCGATCGCAGCGCAGCGTCCCTATTTAGAAGGAGTCATGGTAACAGCAGGATCTGCAGGCTGTCGCTATTATCTCGGCGGCTACAGTGGCCATGTCCCCGGATTTGACGTAGATGTGGAAGATACGACGGGTGCTGGGGATGCCTTTGTGGCTGGATTTTTGCACAAACTTTGTACCCTGGGTCGTAGCTGCTTGTTAGATGCTGACTGTGCCCATGAGGTAGTCCACTATGCCAGTGCCGTTGCAGCGTTAACAACGACTCGGGCAGGTGCCATTGCAGGACAGCCCACCCCACGTGAGGTCGATGCATTCTTGTTTTTAAGAAACTGAGAATCTACATGGGTAGGGGCATTGTATGCAATACCCCCTACCGGCAATGTCTCTAGGTGCTGGTTTGAAATGTAATGGCTAAAGAAATTGAACGTAAATTCTTAATTCAAGGCGACCATTGGCGTGACTTAGCGAAAGGTCGTTATTACTGTCAGGGCTATGTGCCGACCCAAGGGAAACAAACGGTACGCGTACGCATCATTGAGGACAAAGGCTACCTCACCCTAAAAGGCCCAGTGGTAGGCATCAGCCGCTCTGAGTTTGAGTATGAAATTCCCCTGACAGATGCCCAAACTATTCTGGCTGAGCTATGCCAAAAACCTGTCATTGAAAAGCACCGCTATCGCATTGTGTTAGGAGACGTGGTGTGGGAAGTAGATGAGTTTTTAGGAGAGAATCAGGGGTTACTTTTAGCAGAGGTGGAGTTAAGCGATGCTGACCAAACCGTTGATTTGCCAACCTGGATCGGTGAGGAAGTGACTGGGGACCCTCGGTATTACAATTCGAATTTAGTTGAGTATCCATTTAAGAATTGGGCTTAATAGGAGCCTTTGAAAATACGTTCTGACTGTCCGCGAGCCAGACGGTTTTCTCCTGGCATGTGAGAGATTGGATGGGCATTGCCATTGCTCAGACTTTTGCCAGGAGCACTGAAGGGAGGGACAAAGGCATGACGTTCTGAATCGTAGGCCAGAATACTGCCATCATCAATGTGGTAAATCCAGCCGTGGAGCGATAGGTTGCCGCTGTGGAGCATGGAACGCACAGCAGGATAGGTGCGCAGATTCTCGATTTGGGTAAGAATATTTTCCGCCACCAGCATGTCTAGCTTGTCAGATTTTTCCAGATCACTGTAGTGATCCTCCACCAGTTGACGGGTGGCCTCTGTGTGAATCAGCCAATTGTAGACCAGGGGCATTTTCTGTTCTAAATTGCCAATTTGCAAAAGCCCTTTCATGGCACCACAACTAGAATGGCCACACACAATAATGTGGTCCACATCCAACGATTTCACCGCGTATTCAATGGTGGCCCCTTCACCGCCATTGGTGGCTCCAAAGGGCGGAATAATATTGCCCGCATTGCGAATCACAAACAGTTCGCCGAGCTCAGCCTGGGTAATGAGCTCTGGCTGTACCCGTGAGTCGGAACAAGTAACAAACAGGACATTAGGACTCTGACCTTTGGCCAGACTGGACATCAGTTTCTTATGGGATGGAACATAGTTCTCCTGAAACTGACGCAGACCCCGCATTAATTTTTTCATTGTCGTTCGTCCTTACTGCCTGTGGGTATGGGTAGAGCCTTTGCCCCTAGTATCCTTATCCCATATCTTTAGGGTGCTTAGTGCAAAGTTTTGCTTATCAAAGCTATTAAAGGGGAGTGGGGAGTGCGCTGAGCCAGGCAATAGGCGGCGCACTTCGCTGGGCATTGGGCATTGGGCAGTAAAGGTAAGACGTTAGTCACATTATTATTATTTAGGAAATTTTTTATAGGTTGAGTATGAGTAAGGCTGACAATCATCGCTATGATGCATAGAGCTTTGCGAGGGAGAATTTCTGCCATGGGCAGAGTGCTGACATCCACCCTATTGCCTATTGCCCAATAACCTCTGGGTATGCCTTCGCTTTGCAGCGGTCATGCCCATTCCCCTGTCCTCGCCAAAATTGATTGGCATTTATCGAAAGCTATTTATGACTGACTTGCCTGACATTAAGGCGATATACACTGACGGTGCTTGTTCGGGTAATCCTGGTCCGGGGGGCTGGGGAACGGTGCTTTATTTTAAGGATGGTTCGGTGCATGAACTGGGGGGCTATGCGCCGGGCACGACGAATAATCGGATGGAAATGCAGGCTGCGATCGCAGCCCTAGAATTCCTTCAGCAGCATGATTATGACAAAGCAATCGAACTCAACACCGACAGCAAATATGTAATCCAGGGCATTACCCAGTGGATGCGTGGCTGGAAACGCAAGGGCTGGAAAACATCAGCTGGCAAAGCCGTGCTCAACAAAGACCTATGGCTAACGCTAGATGACCTGACCCAAGGTCTTAAGTCAGAGCACAGCGTTGATATTGACTGGAAATATGTCAAAGGTCATGCGGGCAATGTGGGCAACGAACGCTGCGACACCATTGCTCGCTCATTTTCGCAACAGCGCCCCATCGGTCTTAAACAATCTATCGGTGGCTCTAGTCAAGCTGCCACCAAGACTAAATCAGTTGCCAAGGACGTATCAAAAGCGACATCCAATCCACAGAAAAAATCTCCTCAACAAACAGAACTATCTTTACCCCCTCTCGACCCTAATCTGAGCGACATGTCCGACACCCGAATTAACCGCGTCAGCAATATGCTGACACTGCTACAAACCGCTGATGCACTGGCTAAGCAAGGATATTTGATCACGACATCCGAGCTAGTGGTGCTCACTGGAGTGTCTGCCAGTGAGTTGGCCAAGCGTGGCGATGACTGGACCTGGCGCAACTGGACAGTGTCCTGCGTTAGCAGCGAGTCTGATCAAGAGAAATTCTGGCAACTAGAGAGAATTGAGGATTAACTTGTCAGGTTGAGCCTATCTGAGTTGATTAGTATCTAAGCCGGTTACTATCCCTCACCCTAAACGATGACATTTGCCAAAAGGCTGAGCTAGGATGACCAAACCAGGCCTAGAGCGTTCTTCCTTCTATCTTTTTTGGAAAAAATAGAGTGCTCAATTTCCTGGTTCTTTTCTTTGCAGGGGGCTGTGTCAGGAGATAGCTTCAGGTTTTTCCCTGAGACCATTCCTCATGTACATGAGGAATGGTCTCATGTACATGAGACCATTTCTCCTAGAAATATCGTTTTCTGAAAGTTGGTCAACAGGTTATGAAAACAAGGCTCCTGCTGCAGCGGCTCAACGTGATTGCGGTACCGGAGACGATAGCGACGCCCAGCTCTACATCAATGAAACGGCTGGTGTTTTTGGCGGAGTTAGCCCAGTTGGGGTACACCGTTCGCAATACTGCGTTGTGGAGCGATCTCATCCTCGAAAATTACGACGAAATCCTGACCACCCTGCGGCAGATGCGCGGTGCGGATGTAGAGTATGTGCCACTATTTCAGGGATTTCCAGAACGCTGCCCCGAGGAAACCGACTATCAGGCCAAACGGCTAATGAGCTGGTTTGTTGGCATTGACAGCATTGCCGAAGAGCAAGGCTATCGATTAGTTAATGACCAGGGGAAATCATTGTTTAACCTGGATGAGTTTGGCGCATTACCCGTTAGTCAAATACAGACAGAGGCGCTGTATGCAGCAGGAGTCAAACGCCAGGCCGCCCGTGATGGTGATCATGCCATTAACTGGATCACGCTAGACCTGTTGGACCAAAAGCAAGCGGATGAACGATTACAAGCTTGGGTACAGCAAACCATCTATGCCCGCTCATCGATTAAAGAGACTATTCGACCAGATATTACCTGGCTTTTGCAATACTTTGCCCTGGACCATCGCCCGGTTCCCATCGATGCCAGTCAGATTATCTTTAAAGAAAATCTCACCTTTGTTACTCAGTTTTATTGGCAACAGGGGCTGTACGATCAGGCCGTAAACCTGTTACAGACTCCCACCGATATCCTCAGACTGTGTGCCACGCTTACCGATAGCGATGTGAGCTTAGCCGCACCAATTACATTTCCCAAGTTTAATCGCCCGCAGCGCAAGGCTTTGTTAGCAGCGTTGGAGCCGTGCAACAATCTGCCAGAAAATCTGCTTGCCTACAAAGGGCTTTGGTTAGCCCTGGGTCGCTACCTGCATCCGGGAGAGTATAAAAAACAGTTTCCCCAGGTTGCAGATGCCTTTGACCAACTGCGAAATGGCAAAATTCAGACATTTAATGCAGACCTGGAAACTGCTCTGGAGAATTTAAATATCCAGCGCGCGTTGACATTATTAAAATCGCGTCCTGGACTGTTTGCCCGCCGTCTGCACCAGCTTCTGACCATTGCCGAAGTGATTGCTGATATGGATGAAAACGCACCATCCATCGACTTTGTTCTAACCGAATTCTCCAGTATTGCGGCGCAGGTCCCACTCAAAAATCTGCTTGTGATGGAGCGTTACTTTGATACGATCCACCATCAACCGTGGCGGACCATTATCAATAAAATGGGCAAGATCCGCGTACAGGAGAATCCTCACCAACGCACATCGGCAGCGACAAACCAAATAGCGGTCCAGGCAATACATGCAGCAATCTTGCAACAGATTCAGACCACCCAGGCCGACTGGAAAACAGAGAAGATTTGGGTTGACCCACAGCTGAGTCAGTATGTGTTGCCGTTGAGCGATCGCAACGCCAGCGAAGGCACCTTACCCCTAGCCCGAGGCAGTCGTATACCGCTAAGTGGTCATCCCATCATGCGATTGTTTGTCTATTGGCAAGAGGCCAACAACCGCACAGACTTGGATCTTACCGTGCAAATGCTAGGGGAAGACTTTACCACCAAGGCCCATGTTTCCTACACCGCCTTATCTAATCTAGGCATTCAGCATTCCGGCGATATTCAAAGCGCTCCCCACGGAGCCTCAGAGTTTATCGATATCCAGCTAAATCGGCTCAAACCAGAGTGGCACTATATTGCCATGCAGGTATATCGCTATTCAGGCGATCGGTTTAGTGAAATGACATGCCACTGTGGCTGGATGGAGCGAGAAAAAGCTAGCTCTGGACACAAGACATTTGACCCCAAAACTGTCCGCTCGAAAGTTGATCTCAGTGGTTCGGGTGCCTATTGCATTCCTTTGATTGTGGATCTTAAACATCAAGAAATTATCTATACCGATCTGTACATTTCTGGAGAGTCAGCATTTAACCGAGTGGAGGAAGCGGGTCAAAATGCGGCCTTGATTTGTAAGCAAGTGGCTAGATTTTGTCAGACTAAACCAACATTTTGGCAACTTGCGATCGCGCACCTCCAAGCCCGAGGCGGCATCCAGGTTGACTCTAAAGCCGAGGCAACTATGACGTTTGGCATTGAAGACTCCACCTATAGCGTTTACAACACCCAACAAGCATTGTCACAGTTGCTATAAAAACTGAAAAAAGGTCCAAAACGTCATAGCATCTACCAATTTTATATAGCTTTTTAGTCTGATTTACTAATTCTCCAACATACAAATTTAAAAGCAAAATATGGCCTCATTCTCAAAGCTCATCCTCACAACGACACTTCAAATAAAATGAGAAAACGGCAAAATAGTCACCCATCACCACGATCTCCAGTTTGGCCATACTGGATTTTCATACCTTTTTCCTCAGCAGCCTACACTATCTACTATTTGTGGATAGTCATTAACGTTTGGAACTATGCAGATAAACCTCAACCAAAATGGCTTGACGTCGCATATTCATTAATACCGCTAGGGGATTTCATTTATAGGATTTTTGATAGGATTTTTCCCACATTAGTCATAACACCCATAATCAGTCCCTTGATTGCTGGAGCCTTATTAGGACTAGTCATAGCTTTTGGGATTTCAACTGTGCTGAAAAATAAAGCGTAATAGAAATTCAATACTCCAAAACACAGAAAAGGGTCTCCTCAATTGAGGAGACCCTTTTCAAACTAAGCCATTACAACTTAGCCGTTACTGAAGACACTTAGCCATTGATTGCAGGAGCACTCAACGCAACCGGAGTCTCAGCACCGGCAGCCAAGTCTAGAGGGAAGTTGTGAGCGTTACGCTCGTGCATAACTTCCATACCCAAGTTGGCGCGGTTAATCACGTCAGCCCAAGTACTTACTACACGACCCTGAGAGTCCAAAATCGACTGGTTAAAGTTGAAACCATTCAAGTTGAACGCCATGGTGCTGATGCCCAGTGCGGTGAACCAAAT
>JAHQVZ010000310.1 GCA_019634055.1 Leptolyngbyaceae cyanobacterium MAG.088 | reverse complement strand
TATAGCGTTTCTCAAATGGGTTGAATACATCCCACTCACGATTCACCACTCACCTACACCACCAAAATTCATTCATCTCAACCAGGAACAGCTATATATGGCATACGGGTATCGAATCTGAGTACTGTTCATAAAAAATTGATTTTATTATCGATAGTCTTAACTGGATATATATGAACAACACATGACAATTTCCTAGACTAGAATTAAGAAAAAATTAAAGAATTGTTTACTGTTTAAGTAAATCTAGTCAAACTTGATTTTTCCAATTGCTTGATAGTTAGGCTGATTTTAAGGAATTAGCCATTTGGGGTGTGACTGCCATTGGTAAAGCTAGTAGGGCCATGTTTTGTCTGTTATGGCATCCAATTGATGTCTTTATTAACTGCATGTCAGTTTAGCTGTTACGTTGCAGCCTAATTGTTGTTTTAATTTAGCCAACACATAATTATGTTGCGTTTTGAACAATAGCGTGAAAATAGGTATGTCGGCTTCTCTTGTGTATAAAGAGAAATTTGATTTGGGGATGGAATAAACTCTCACAAAAGGCTAGTCTTTTTAAGATTGTTCCAAGATACAACCATCAACATCCTGGCAACCTGCACACGGTATTGCAAAGCCATCACAAAAATGAGCCTTATGGGGTTTTATTGGGTGTTACCAAGCCGCATGGGGTATAACGTCTACTTAACCATGAGGTTGTGGCATACGTTGTTTGATTCTAGTAACTGTTGTTGCTGTTGGTGGCTTATGTCTTTCTAAAAATGCAGTTTTGATACAATCCGGATGATTTTAATGTCTTTTTTGTTCTTGAATTAGATCAGTATTTTTACCGGACATTAACTGTTTTTTGTTGAAAAGGGAACTAAATCAAAAAAAATAAATTCAATTAAATGGAAGTAAAAACATTGTTCTATAGATATTTGGGTTGATAAAACTTATTTTCTATGTGTTGGCACAGAAATAGTCTAAAACTATATTTTTAGGTCACGGTTAAATCGGCAAAAAGGCTATCAAACCGGAGAACTGGAATAACGCAATTGCGTGGAAGATAGGCTCCTTGGGAATCTTCAGAATGTAATTGTAATTGTTCTCACAATATTTATCAGAGCTTATAATCAGCATGTATGAGCAGTTTGAAGTAATTCCTTTTTTAAATAAAACTGCATCTTCACCTCAAAATGGTCGGGTGCATATTTCAAGTGAAGACGCTAAATGGTGCCTTGATATCGTTGATGGTCGGGTATTATTTGCGGCTCACTCACTACAGTATTTAATAGCGTTAGAATCCATATTGCCGACGTTAGGCTATGGGGCCGCCTTACCCGTATATCGACGACTAACTCAGCATCTATATAAGCAGCGCAATATTGAAGAACATGGTTTAGAAGCACTCACTTGGCCCAGCACAATATTGGGGGTTCTGGTCCAACAGAATACGCTGACGCTACAACAGGCTGAGAACGTATTGGTTAAATTAACTGAGGATGCTGTTGAATCCCTTTTGGGCTTGACGTCCGCAACGGTCACCTGGCATCCAATGCCCACAGGGCTATGGTATGGCACCACCAATGGCACCTATATTTCTGCCCTATTGAAGCATCTCTCTACACGGTTGCAGGCCTGGCAGCCTGTTTGCGATCGCATTTACTCTCCTTACCAAAGACCCTATTGCGAAAATCCTGATGAACTATATCAACCTGTTCCCCAGGGACTATTGCCACAACCAATGTTAAAGGCATTGGTGCGATTGATGCAGGGTTCTACCATTCGTCAGCTAGCCCAATCGGTTAAACAAGATGAAACCAGGTTCGCAAAGCTGCTTTATCCCTATATTCAACATCGGGTCATTAAGCTATGGCCACCGATGCCTCCGTTTGATCGATTACCCTGGCTACCAGGGGAACAGCTACCTGCTAAGAGCGTAGCTTCAGTCCCGACCGAAAACATCGTAACCAACCGAGCTGCCAATCATAGTTTGGTTCCTGACACATATCCAGTCACATCCACTAAAACTCTACTTACCAATAAATACAACAAGCTAGGCAACAACACTCAGCTACCGGTCACCAATCAACGAGAAACTAACAACCATCGTCCATCTGTCACCAATGGCGTGGTTACAAAGCAACCAGATACTAACAAATTGCCAACAAGCAGAGCATCAAAGTTCTCTGGGGTAGCTCAATCATCAACGGAGGCCAAATCTCGACATCTAATTATCTGCATTGACGATAGCCAGGCAATGCTAGAGCAGATTGACAGCTATCTTGACTCAGAACGTTTTGAACTAAAAACAATTGTAGACCCGGTGGCATCTGTGTCTAAAATCTGCGCGATGAAACCCGATTTGGTATTGATGGATGTCTCTATGCCAAGCATTAATGGCAATTCTCTTTGCCAAATTTTGAAGCGCAGTTACATGTTTAAACATGTTCCCATCATTATGATTAGCGCTAACGCAAGCCCCTTAAATAAGGCAACAGCTCAATCATCAGGGGCCACTGACTATTTAGAAAAACCATTTTCTAAAGAACAACTGATGAACGTCATAAATACATACCTAGAAAACGATATAGGATCGATTTAGCTGGAGATTTTTTAATCATGATTCTAGTAAGAGCGGGTTAAGAACTATATATCTCAAGATAGAAAACAGTTGTGTCTCTTTAGTGAGCCAACCAGACTCAGATTATGTAAATTTCGAAGTAAAAAATTAGTAACTGTCATTGGCAGAATTGAAATAAAGTGGTTAAAAAAGTATTGGTAATTGATGACGTTAAATCTGAATTAGACTTGATTAGCCACTATCTTGAAGAAGCTGGCTATGCAGTAACAGCAATTGCAAATGGTTTAGACGCCTTTGATAAAGTTGAGGCAGATCGGCCAGATGTCATTGTCACCGACCTGGTAATGCCTGACATTACAGGCTTAGAGCTTTGCCGCAAGCTAAAAAAAGATCCAGGTACAGCAGATATTCCTATCGTTGCTTGCACCACAAAAGGGCGCAAGATGGACAAAAGCTGGGCTAAAAAACAGGGTGTGATCGGATATGTGGTCAAGCCGTTCACAGCAGAGCAACTGGTTGAAGCGGTTCGCTTTGCTATCTTGTAATGTGAGACATCTATGCAATCATCTTCTATAAATTCGTCTCCGCCTCTAAAACCTGCGGAGCGACTACAGCAGCTTCTTCCTGAACTGTTTAATCCGCAACCTGTTGCAGGCGAACAGTTTCTTCGTCTGCAGTTAATGCCGAACTTAACCATTGCCATTGCCCTAAGCTGGGTCGAAGAAACCCTGCTAATTTCACCCCAGGCAGTAACACCGATACCAAACATGCCTGCCCATGTATTGGGGTTAATGAGTGCCAAAGGCCAGGTATTTTGGGCAATCCACCTGACTCAGTTGTTAGAGCTGCCGGTGATTTTGGCACCATCTCAGCACTATGAAGTAGTAATGATGCGAGCATTGACTGCAGAGTCATCTCAAACGGCCAGTGGTGATTTGTTTCTTGGTTTAATTGTGCCCAAAATCAGGGGTTCAATTCGCCTTTCACAAGAAGAAATAATGTCACCTAAAAATGCAGTAGATGCTGGTTTCCATCCTTATTTGAGCGGCCAAATCACCTTAGATGGAGAGACTATTTTAGTTTTAAGTGCTGAGGCTATTGGTTTATCTCAGGCATCTATTGCAGGCTAATCATTTTACTTTCAACCTAATTATTTTCAGTAATTCCAGAGGATTAAAAATTATAATGACTGCCCAGCAATACGCGCTAAAGGAAAAATCTCAGACGCCAAAGACCGAACAACCGAAACGGCAACGCCCATTGGCTTCTAAGAAATCGGCGTCAGGTCAAGGACGCCCCCTGAGTAGACAGCTACTGCAAACATTAATCCCCGTTGCCCTGTTACCCCTGGTAGTAGCAAGTGGATTAGGGTTTTGGGTAACCCGTCGAAATGAGCAAAAGAACGCATTATTCTTGCTCAAAGAAGAATCCTTCCTAGCGAGTGAAGCAGCCAGCGTATTTGCAGAAGATAACTTCAGAATTCTTGAAGCCGTTCTGATCAACCCTGAGATCCTTAAGGCGCTGCGTCAGGCTAGTGCCGACGCAGCGGAAAAAGGTCTTAACAACAAACCCATTGAAACCCTTGAAAAGGAATTTGAACAGACCAAGTTAATTAACCCCAATGGTGTGCTCAATAAATACCTGGCCGATGTGGTTGCGGTTGAGGGCATGGCAGAACTATTTATTACAGAACGCAACGGTCTCAATGTGGCTTACAGTGCTGAAACCTCTGATTTTGTCCAGCGGGATGAAGAATGGTGGACTACAGCCCAGGCATCTAGAAAATTTATTGAAGGAGCGGAATATGATGAATCTGCAGGGGTGACGGGTATAGCTATTTCAGAAGCGATTACCCCTGTGGGCTCCGATGAGTTTCTAGGGGTTATGAAAGCCGTTGTTTTACCCAAGGTCCTGAGTGAGCGAATTTTCACCTATACCAGTACAGTACTGAGTGGTTCTCAGCAAGTACAGGTAATGGATACCCGTAATGGTTTGGCATTTTCTTCTATCTCGGTAGATGGAATTGCCGAGGAAATTGTCGAGGTTACAGGGGGTGAACCGATTGTCCAGGCGGCACGGGTTCTACTGACCGAGCTTGGGAAAGAGGAAATAGCGCTTGAACTGCTCAAACAAGATTTAGCCCAGCAGGTACAGGCAAAGGTGCTTTTGTTAGAACGCTTGGAGACAGCTAATGGAGAAGAGATTTTAGAACTTGTCCTGACATCCCAGGGTAAAGAATATAGTTTAACGACGGTACCAGGGACACCATGGGTTGCGATCTCATCCGTTAACCTCTCGGAAATCAACTCAGCCGGAAATGAGCTGCTAATTGTGTTTGCCCTCACAGCCATAATTCTAGGGACAGGCATTACTTTCTTGCTACGATCCTTGGCCAGTCAGCTGTCATCACCATTGCAAGAATTGACCACAACAGCGCAAACGGCAACAGCTGGCAACCTGGATGCCCGTGCCAACCCTGAAGGCAGTAGTGAAACCCAAATCTTGGGTCAAAGCTTTAACGAACTTTTAGAGCAGATTCAGGCGTTAATTCAACAACAAAAGGAACTAACTGAAGAGCAACGGCAAGAAAGAGAAAATCTAGAAAACGAGATTACCGAACTGATGGAAGAAGTTGGTGACGCCGCCGATGGAGATCTATCTGTGCGGGCTAAACTTGTCCCTGGGGATGTGGGTATTGTGGCCGACTTATTTAACGCGGTTATTGAAAACCTACGGGATATTGCTGTCAATGTAAAACAGTCTACTGGTCAGGTAAGTCAGTCTCTACTCTCTAATGAAGAACAAATCCGTACCCTAGCAGAACAGGCCGTGGAAGAGGCCGAGTCATTGCAGTCTACAATGGCCGCTGTGGAAGAAATGGACCAATCCATTCAAACTGTTGCCGACAACGCCAACCAGGCATCGGCCCTAACAAACGATACCTATGCCACAGCCCAAGCTGGCTCTGAGTCTATGGGAGAAACCGCAGATAGTATTCTAGAACTGCGTTCTACTGTAGGTGAAACTGCTAAAAAAATTAAGCGTTTAGGGGAATCAGCTCAAAAAATTGCCCAGGCTGTGGGCCTGATTGATGAAATTGCCCTGAAAACAAACTTGTTATCGGTTAATGCTAGTGTAGAGGCCTCGCGCGCTGGCGAGCTAGGCCAAGGGTTTACGGCAGTGGCTGAACAGGTGGGTGCTCTAGCTGAACAATCGGCAGGTGCAACCAAGGCCATTGCCCAGATTGTGGCTGAAATTCAAACTGAGACCCAGGAAGTAGTTGCTGCTATTGAAACCGGTACGGCTCAGGTGGTCGACAGTAGCCAACGAGTGAAAACCACCCAGCAACAGCTAGAACAGGTACTGGCAAAATCGGAGCAAATCAACCAGCTAATGCAAGATATTTCAGCCTCTACACTTAACCAAACCCTGGTATCTAAGGCTGTGACTCAACTGATTCAAAAAGCAACCCAGGCCTCTGAACAGCGTTCTCAAACGTCTACCCAAGTTGCCAAGGCAATTAAAGACACAGCTCAAGTTGCTCAAGACCTGCAAGCATCCGCCGAGCAGTTCAAAGTTAAGGGTTAAATAAGACAATGGCATTAGACAAAGAGCAGCAAGCTCGACTGACCTTTCTGTCAGAAGCGGAAACCTACTTTAGCGAGATTGAAACTGTCTTATTGGATCTCAAGACAGCGACTGATCGCGCCAACCAAATCAATATCGCTATGCGGGCTGCCCACTCCATCAAGGGGACAGCCGGTATGATGGGGTTTGATGTGCTCAGTCAGGTGGCCCACAATCTTGAAGATGCATTTAAGATTTTGCGAGCCCGTCAGCTAGCCGTGGATACCCATCTGGAAACATTGTTGTTGCAGGGGGTGGATTGTTTACGCACCGCTCGACAAAACTATCATGAACAACACCCCATTGACCCACAGTGGTTAACCAACTATGCTGACCCCATTTTTGCACAGATCAAGGAACGTTTAGGGAATCTTACCCCTGAAGATGAAGCACGGTTGTTATCAGAAGACAACAATGCCAATCTCGATTTTGTAATTTTCACCACCAGTGTTGAAGATACGCTAGAAGAATTAGAACAGACATTACCCACACTCGAGGGAGAGCCCCTGAGGCAGGCTGTGATTACCGCTGCCAGGCAGATGTCTGAGTTTGGTCTTATGGCCCAGTTAGACCCATTTGTTGCGGTTTGCGAGACTGTGCAACAACAATGCACATTGGCTCAACCTGATGCGGTTGATAAAATTGCTCAGCATGCGATGAAGGCTTGGCAGCGTAGCCATTCTCTAGTACTTTTGGGGCGTACAGATCGCTTGCCCACCCAATTAAAAAAACTGAAAGAAAAATTAAAGGGATTGACCGAGTTTTCCTTGTCAGAAAATTTGGCTGATGCGCCTGCAAGTAGCCTTGACTATCTGCAAGAACACCTGGTCACTTCGCCCAAGCTACCGGATGAAGAGCTAACTGACCTAATTGATCACTCCTCAGACCAGCTAGTTGACCTACAAGACCTGCAAGCACAATTTGCTGCATTAGAGTCAGACCTCGAAACAGTTTCAGCAGATGCCTTTACCCCTGAGCCGGTTCAGAATTTGTCGGAGACCTTGGCTAAGAAGTTAGCTGTTTCGACCATTGAGACCAAAATTGCTCCAGCAACACCTTCACTGCGGCCACTGAGTGCACCGCCTCAGCCGCTGACATCGAGCCCCAAAACCACATCAACTGTACGTGTATCAGTTGACCAACTTAAACAAATTAACAGTACCTTTGAGTCTCTGATTGTTAACCGTAATGCCGTCAATCTTAAGTTAGAGCAGCTCCAGGCATTTAGTGAATTGATGCAAGAGAGAATGGCAGCTCTGACATTGTTTAATAAAGATTTGCGTCGATGGTATGACCAGGCATCGACAGAAGGGGCGATTGCCGAGGGGGGCAACTTGAACGGTGGCATGGCCAATTTTGCCAATGGGCAAGCTTACCAAAATGGAACGAGTCGGTCAGTTGTTGCGGTGGGTGCGGCTGAAGAGCTTGATGCTCTAGAATTTGATCGCTATTCTCAACTCCACTCCCTTTCCCAGGAGCATATGGAGACCATCGTTAAGCTCGAAGAGGTCAGTCGCGACATTGAGTTGGGCTTAAATGAAATGAGTCAGGCTGTTAATGGCCTTAACTATACCAGTCGTGATCTCAAAAATCGGATTACTCAGACTCAGATGCGTCCATTTGAAGAGATTGTCAGGCGTTTCCCACGAGCTGTACGGGACTGGTCTGTTCAGTACGATAAACCTGTAGACCTTAAGGTTGAAGGCGCAACGACTCTGATTGAGCAGTTTGCCCTAGATCAGCTCAGTGATCCGCTGATGCATCTGGTACGGAATGCGTTTGACCATGGAATTGAAAGTCCTGAAAGCCGACGCCTACAACAAAAAACTGCGGTAGGCACCATTATTTTACGGGCGGTGAATCGCGGTAACCGGGTAGTGATTACGGTCAGTGATGACGGTAATGGCATTAACTTGGAACGAGTTCGCGATCGCATCCGCAAGTATAATCTCCCTGACCAGCAAGTTAATGCCATGGGGCAACAGGAGCTGTTGTCATTTATCTTTGAACCCGGCTTTAGTACCAGCACTAAGACGACTGAGTTATCGGGTCGCGGCTATGGTATGGATGTGGTCCGTACCAACCTAAAAGAATTGCAAGGCAATATCCAGGTGGATACAGATCCTGGTAAAGGCACCACATTTACCATTACCATCCCGTTGTCCCTATCTATTGTTCGGGTCATGCTGTTAGAGCGTGATGGCTCTATCTTTGCGCTGCCGGTTGATGCGGTACAAGAAGTCATCAGAAACCCAGCAATAGAAATGACTGAGCCCTATATGACCTGGAGAAAGGAGTCTATTCCGCTCATTCGGTTAGAAGAGCATTGGGCTACACGGTCTAAACCCCTGGCTATGAGCGGTCAACCGTTGATTAGCTGTCCCATGATAGTGGTGGTAGGCGAAGACAAAAACAGTTACGGTCTCACAATTGATCGGTTCTGGCAAGAACAAGAAGTTGCCATTCGTCCAGTAGCAAGCCCCATGCCCTTGCCAGCCGGATTTGGTGGGGTCACGGTATTAGGTGATGGTCGAATTGTGCCACTGGTTGACCCCATTCAGCTAATGGAATGGATTATAGCCGGGCCAGATATCACGCCTATCCAGCCGGTTACTGCTGGATCTGTAAGCGCTCAAACCACTAGAATTTTGGTAGTGGATGATTCTATCCACGCTCGCCGCTACATGGCCACTACCCTAGAACGCTCTGGTTATCTAGTGGAACAGGCCAAGGACGGTCAAGAAGCCGTCGAGAAGCTGGCCAGCGGTCTAACCGTGCAGGCTATGATCTGTGATATTGAAATGCCTCGCCTTGATGGCTACGGCGTTCTAGAAGAATTAAGGGAGCAACCAGAATTTGAGGAATTACCTATTCTGATGCTCACCTCTCGAAGCAGTGAAAAGCACCGTAAGCTAGCCATGAATTTAGGGGCAACGGCCTATTTCTCAAAACCCTATAATGAGCAGGAACTACTGAAGCAGTTGAAAGAGCTAACTGTGACAACGCCTTAAGGTAGGTTTGAGATGATGAAAATCTTAGAAGCTCTATGGGGTAACGTATAGCTAGAGTATGGCTATAGTCTGCTTACCCTTGAAGCTAATTTAGTAACACCTATGGCATCAGCGTTAGGCCAATGGCGGCAGCGGATTCGCGAGTATAAAAATGACTTGGTGCAAACCTATTTTAACTATCGCATTGAGGCCACTAATCGGCCCTATGGTGTTGCCTTTCGGCCCAAACCCTATCGTTTTTTGCTGTTGCTCAGCCATATGCGGTCCGGGTCTTCATTATTGACCCACCTGCTAACCACGAATCCTGACATCATCGGCTATGGTGAAACCCACACTAACTATACCGATGCCAATGACTTTAGGGAGCTACTCAAAAAGGTTTACTGGCAGGCCCAGGACTTTCGCACCCTGCAAGATATACAGAACCTGCGCATGAACCATCAGTATGTGATGGATAAAGTCCTCCATAATAAAAAGTTTTTGGATCATAGGTTTCTAACGTCTGAGCAGATCTATGCCATATTTTTGCTACGGGAGCCGGAACGCAGCCTGGCTAGTATCGCTGATTTGAAACCCCACTGGAATCAGCAAGATACCATCGAATACTACACTGGGCGAATGGCCATGCTAGTGGACTATGCTCGATTGATTAACAATCCCCAACGAATGCTAGTTGTCACCTACGAGCAACTATTGGATGATACGCCACGGGTATTATCTACACTGCAGCAGTTTTTGCACACACAGGCACCCTTTACTGAAGAGTATAAGGTACTTAAAACTACTGGAATGAAAGGCGTGGGTGACTCTAAGGGAAAGATTAAGGCAGGGAAAATTGTGCGATCGCAACGCCAGCTGACCCAATCGTTTCCAGCAGACCTTATAGAGCGAGCGACTCAGATACACAGAGACTGTCAGACCTCATTAATAGAGCTATGCCAATCAATTGACGAGTAATGGTGGTGTACCTTACGGTGCGGCAAACAATTGCACAGATTTCATGGAATTTCGTTGTTGCTCACGTTGTTGCCAAATCTCTTGAAAGCGTTGTTTACCCACCTGAAGTTCATTGTCTAAAAGAACCTCTAGATTATGAGATGTTGTCTTCATAACTAAGCAGGGTTCAAACTTATTATAGCGAGGGTTTACTTCCAAAGACTTAGAGTCATTGAGGACACTGATATGTTGAAATTTGAAGTTGCGGCGCGGGGCGTTGAGTAGTAGCCAGTAGGGATATTCAAAGGAAATGCCCTCATACACCACACCAAGGGTGGTACAGCTTTGATTGTTAATCTCATTAGCCGTATCTGTATAGAGTTTTTCCAGGTCTGGTTGGGTGACAAAATACTGACTGGTGCGGGGGGTGATAAAGATATTATTCTCACCGATGAGGGGTCGAAAATCATTGTAAAAAACCCACTGCAATGACAGTAATACTAAAAATAGGGTGAGGGCATTAACAACTTTGCGATTGATAGAATTACCGATAACGGTTCCCACCAGGGCTGCAAAGAGAACAAAAATAGGTAAGTGTAGACGACAGCGGGATGTGGACCAGGTGAGCAGCTGACAAAAGAGAAGAAACGTGCCTGTGGTGGTGACCCAATAGAAAAATAACCGCCGCCGTTGTTGCAGACGACCATTTACCAGCAATAGCCCAGATGCCATCAAAATCAGGAGCAGATGCAGTGGATTCCCGGCTTTATCTTCGTTAAAGGAAAGGCCCGGAACAAAGAATCTAGGGTGTTTGGCGCTAGTGGTTAGGGGGTCACTGACATCTATCCCTAAACTGTTGTGCAAGATAATAACGGCTTTTTCCACCAGACCCGTGGTTGGGGTGATGATCCCCTCTAAGTGCAGGTTTCTCACCAGATCGGCGTGGAGGGCCAGGTTTCTTACTACGTTGGAAATTAAATACTTTAGCCCCAAAATGGCTCCGGTTTCGTCACCCGGTGCCCCCAGAGGTGAGCCAAACAGGCCAAAATTGCGTAGATAGTGTCCGGCATTGATGGCGATGGCAATGGCCAGTAAGCCAATCATAGGTCTGACCAGGTGCCATCCTAGATGTCGTATGCCCCAGAACAATAGCCAAAGGCAAAAGGGAAATGCATAGATATAGGCGGTGCCCTTGCTTAAAATGGCCAACCCCAGACTGGTGCCCAGGCAGGTGACCAGCATCGGGTTAAGGCCCTGGCGCATAGTCACCAGGGCAAAGTAGACAAAACAGACTAGCCACAGGGTGACGACGTGGTCGTTGTTGGTGCTAGACCCCTGTAATACTGCCATGGGTAGGGTGCCAGCAAAGATGGCGGCTAAAATCTGCCCCTGGCGGCGGGCACCTAACTCTTGCGCAATTAGGGAAACGCCAGCCATGGAGCCGATCATACTGACCCATTGAACGCAGTTGCTGAGTCGGTCGCTGTGGGTGAGGAGTTGGAAGTGTGCGATCGCAAACTCAGACCAGGGGTTTTGATACAGCTGAAACGTATTATGGCTAGGGTAATGGGCCACGCTACCATGCTGAATCCAGTGCATAATCCGACTGAGATGATACTCCATGGAGTCAGAATGGTTTGGGGCAGCGACCACAGCCGTTACGCCAATGGCCAGAAGGACTAAGATCATCCCTGCTGTTGAGAGCTTGAGGACGACTGGCAAATTAATAAATGGATAGGGATTCAGCCAGTATTTAGGTGCTGTTTTGATTAATCTGGGGCCATAGGTCTGCCATAGAAAAGAGGTTAGCCCGATCGCTATTAACATCCAGGCTAAGGCTAAAAATATCGCATTAAATCCCCTAACCAGGCTCAAAATCTCCGTTAAACCCGTGACAATAACGGCCCATGTCATCAAGGCGGCTAACAAGGCTTCTCGTTTGTAATGAAACAGTTTTGAGCTAATTAAGGTTAATAAGAACAGACTTGCTATAGGTAAAACAGCTAACATGTTTAATCGATAGGGGCAGGGGTCGCTTAGTTAATAGTTTTCGAGATAGTCTGTTTTCATTTATCAAGTTAGAATGGTTATAGGCACTAGCGGCTCATGAATACGCTCAAAGTGTTGTTTTGGCCTCTGAATTTGGCCTCTGAAAAGGAATAGATCTGACCCATGGATATACCTGAAGAGGTTTAAATAATCAGACTCCGAATTTAATAAATTCGTAACCGTGCAAAGGAGAAGAGGCCAAACGCAGTCTTTCATTGCTATGGAAATTTGAATGACTTTCTTATCCCTGCCCGTCGGCAGGTTACATTTTCTCACGCTGTAAAAGAGCAGACTTCTATTAAAGACGCAATGGCAGCCCTTGGAGTGCCCCATCCAGAAACTGAAGTGATTCTGGTTTAGATAAACTGGCAAGCTACCTGCGGTTGTTAGGGTTTGACACCCTCTATAAAATAACTATAACAATGACTTACTGACCCAAATTTTCAATCAGCAACAGCGTATTCTGTTGACCCAAGATATTGCCCCCTTAAGCGGAGTGGAGTCCTTTTACTTACCTAGATAGAGCAGGTGCATTACGGCTTACGGTTTCTATATTAGTCTCCAGATTTTCCACAATCTGCTGCCCTAGAGGCGTTGCTTGCAAATAGGCAAGGGCAGGCTGAATATACGGATAGACCTGAGTGCGATAAAACTTAGGAAAGCCTAACTTCAGATCGTCAGGGGAGCGGTAGCCCAGCTCCTGGTTCGTACCCACTTCCTCAAACTCGTAAAATAGCGCTACGGTTTTTTGCAAATAATTAGGATCGCTAAGCTGGCCAATCAAATCAGCGGCCCGAGTCAGCCCCGGATAATGATGGGTGACTCGATAAGCCGGATCATCGGGTATGGGAAACTGAGTAAACGCAATGTTTTGCTGAATCGCGTCTAGATCTAAAACATCGTACTGACTAAAGTTTTCCTGCACAAAGAGCCTACTACGATTAACGTGGTAAGGCATCAAACTGGCGTCGGTTGTGCCTGGCGGTAAGGTTACCCAGGTTGTCTCAGGTGCTTGCTCATCAGATGTCTGACCCCGCACATAGCGTCGTTGTGCCACATCGTCCTGCTGACACACACCGCTAACATAGCCAATGTCATGGCAGAGCAAGGAAACCATAAAATTCAGCCAGTCTTCACAAGTAACACTGCCCTCTAGCTGATGTTTGCCATGTAAGATTTCTTGACCCACCAAGCACACTAAAATAGTGTGCTCTACATTGTGATAGAGCGCTGTGCTCGCACTCAGCTTATCTAAGACTTGGGCAGCAAACGTGCTTAATAAAATGCCATAGTCAGGCTGAAATTCTGGGTTAGGTTTAGAGGACGGATATCCCAGAGGCTTACCCAGCATCTGAATATATTTCTCGTGCAGCTGATTCACACAAGCTTGCTTCATTGAGGTAGAAGGATATAGCACTTTCAATGTCCGTGGAACTTGGGGGCTGATTAAAGAGCTTGTGGGTGAGAAGGTATGAGCTACAGGTAGATTATATATTTCATTTAAGCTACCCTCATTGATCCTAATTTCAATCTTACTTGGTTCAATGGAAATGTTGGTTGTTCGCATTAGAATTTCTTTTATCAATAGAATGTACTAGTGGCTCTAGTACATAGGCAAGCAATACATTTGGGGAGACCTACATTTTGGCCGCAATAATGGCTGAAGGCAGGAGGGGAGTCACCCCACGACCGTATACGGACCAACGTTTATGAACTGACAGCGATGTCGGATAGTGCTTGTTCTCTAACTGTCCCTGTTAGCCCCAGTATCTGGGCTGATGGCTTAAAACGTAACCAGAAAAGCTCACAACCTGGAGAAAAAATTGTTAAGTATGATTAGCTGTTCATAGCTACACTTCACCTAAACCTCATAAAACCTCAGCAAAGCCCGAGAAACCTCGACGATAGCTTTGTCAGAACATAAAGTGCGGGGTAACTTAGAAATTGTGCATCCCCTGCCTCGAATACTCACCATGAACCGTCACTACCATGTTCAGCAGCGATTTTGCTATGGATGCAGATGTAGCCCTGGAATTTGTCGACCAATTAGTTTATGCCAAAACCGAAAAACGTCTTAATGACCTGGAACGTCAAGTTTTTCTAGGCTCCTGGCATGGCAAAACCTATGAAGAAATATATCCCTTTAAAGCAGAGTACATCGAAAAGTCAGTTGGTTATCGACTTTGGCAAAAACTCTCTGACATTTTGGGGGAAAAGATAACAAAAAAGCGTTTAAAAGGATCCGTAGAACGGGCGCTGAAACAGCAAAAGCAAATAGCCATTATCTATCGACAGCAAACTCCGGATGCCAAGATAGCAGAAACCTTGGCTCAGACTCTTCAAACCGTTGGTTACCCCTTTCTAGCTAATTTAGATACCGTATCTAGTGCAGGAGGTAGTTGGGCTAGACAGCTCGAAGCAAAGCTTGCCAACTGTAATTATTTTATTTTGATACTGTCATCTCAAATGGCTATGAGTGAGATGGTAATTGAGATTTTACAGCGGATTTGGGATCACCCTGTAAATCATTACAACCATAGGCCATGGTTGTTGGCGCTACATCTATGTACAGAGTCTCCTTTTCCCTTAAACCATGATCTCCGTAACTATCTTGCTCAAGCTCGTCAGTATAGCTGGGTAAAGCCAGACGATGAAAAATTGCTACTAAACGATCTTCTACAGATTATTCAGACCGGAAAACTTCCCACCGCAATTGCTGACAAAACTCTGGAGCATACCCCAGAAAAAACGATTGATGGTATACCCTTATGCTCTAAAGGGTCAGACAAGTCAGAGGCATCTCTCATCGCGCCTCCTCCGGTAGCGGATCCAGAACTTCCCAGGGGACAAGTGCGTTTGGCATCTGCCTTTTATATTGAACGGCAGCCCCAGGACACACTTTGCTATGACGAAATACTCAAACCCGGTGCCCTGATTCGCATTAAAGCTCCACGTCAGATGGGAAAAACGTCTCTCATGGCCCGGATTCTTTTCAATGCTAGAGAGCAAGGGTATCAAACCATTCCCCTGAGTTTTCAGCATGCAGATCAGGAAATTTTTAATAGTCTTGAACAATTGCTGCGCTGGCTCTGTGTACGTGTTGCGCGCAAGTTAAATTTGCCCCCTCGTTTAGATGATTTTTGGACCGATGCCTATGGCAGTAAAGATAACTGTACAGCGTACTTTGAAGATTATCTGTTGCCAGAAATTGAAACCCCTCTGGTGTTGGGGATGGATGAAGTGGATCGGGTTTTTCATTATGCCAACATTGTGGATGACTTTTTTGGCTTATTGCGGGCCTGGTATGAAGAAGCAGGCTATGGGATAACGGGTAGCAGCCTTTGGGAAAAGCTCCGGTTAGTAGTCGTGCATTCAACAGAAGGCTATATTCCCCTGGATATTAACCAATCGCCCTTTAATGTGGGTTTACCCATTGAGCTCCAGGAGTTTACCCTGGCTCAGGTTACTGATTTGGCTAGTCGTCACGGGTTACGTTGGACAACTGACCAAATTGAGCAGCTTATGATGTTAATCGGTGGCCATCCTTATCTGGTGAGATTTGCGTTTTACCATATTGCTCAAAAAAGATTAACCTGGAAACAACTTTTAGAAAGCGCCCCCACAGAGTCAGGTATTTACGGTGATCATCTACGGCGTCATCTGTGGATTTTACATCGCAATTCTTTTCTAGCAAAAGCGTTTAGTCAGGTATTAGCCCACAGTGAACCTGTTTGTTTAGAATCAGAGTCCACATTTAAGCTCCACAGTCTTGGGTTAGTCAAACTTGAGGGTAATGGTGTTGTTCCTCGATTTGAATTATATCGACAGTACTTTCGCGATCGACTTAAGTTAGCAGGGTAGAACAGCAGAGTTGGCGGTAGCCACCTGCACCAGACAACAACAAGCCGCCATCATCAATTGATTATCGATACAACATCAGCGTATTGGGTAATAAAGGAGTGATACGAGTATGAAGTATAAAGTAGGGGGACATTTGCCTCTGGACGCTCCCAGTTATATTGTGCGAGAAGCAGATGATGCCCTTTATCAGGCGCTCAAGGCAGGGGAGCTATGCTATGTGTTTAACTCTCGGCAAATGGGGAAAACGAGTCTCCGCGTGCGTACATTTTATCGATTGCAACAGGAGGGTGTCGCCTGTGTGGCGATCGATCTCAACAAAATTGGCAGTCGAGATATCACTGCTCAGCAATGGTATGCCGGCATTATGCGGCGTTTGGTTACGAGTTTTAAGCTATCTGTAAATCTGCGTCAGTGGTTAAAGGACTACGACTATTTATCTCCGGTAAAGGTCCTTAATGAATTTATTGAACAGATTTTAATAAAATACGTGCCCCAGCCAATTGTTATCTTTATTGATGAAATTGATAGCATGCGGCGCTTACCCTTTGAAACCGACGATTTTTTTGCTTGTATCCGTTCTTGTCTAGATTCAGGACAGTTAACGTTTGCCCTGTTAGGGGTGACGACGCCGTCTGATTTGATCACCGACAAATATTGCACTCCTTTTAATGTGGGTCGAGCGATTGATCTACATGGTTTTACATTTTACGAAGCTCGACATTTAGCCAAGGGCTTGGTAAACGCTGAGTGCCCGGAGGTTTTGTTGCAATGCATTTTGGATTGGACAGGCGGACAACCATTATTGACTCAGAAACTGTGTCAGGTGGTAAAGGCCAAAAATGAACAGATAAAAGCGGGTCAAGAACATCGCTATGTGGAAGTCTTGGTAGAAAATCGCATTTTAGACAATTGGGAAGTGCAGGATGAGCCTCCCCATTTAAAGACAATTCGAGATCGTTTACTCAACATTGAAAAACGCACAGGTCCTTTACTACAGCTATATGAGCGTATTCTCAAAGATGGTGATGTGTCTGCTGACGACAGTAGCGAACAACTAGAACTACAGCTAGCGGGTTTGGTGGTCAAGCGAGGGGAGCAATTACGGGTATATAACCGAATTTATGCCACTGTCTTTAATAATCAATGGGTGCAGCGGGTTTTGTCTAGCGTTTACGAGGAGTTTATGAAAACGGTCTCGAAACAAGAGCAAAAGCTGTTGTCCATGCTCAATGTCATGGAGGGCAAGGGGTTTGATTATATTTTAAATGAGATTCTCAGTGATATCACACTCAAAATGAGTGTGTTGTTGAGTGCCGATCGGACTACTATATTTTTTATTGACCCAGAGAAGAATGAGTTGTGGTCCATTGAGGCCAATAGTGGTGATACAAAATACCCAACTATTAAGATTTTGACCAATGAGGCCAGTGCAGGTCAGCTGACGGAATTTCAACAGTTTATCCAGGCCACCCAAGGGTCGGCTCACAACACTGAAAACTATACAATTTACAACGATCTGTTTTTCTCTTTACCCCAATCCCAGGGAAGTTTGATCGCGTTTGTTCATTTAGTCAATAAGCTTAAGTTATCTCATAATCCAACGGCTCCTTTAGAAGAACGCATTGACCTAGTGGGATTTAACCAGGAGGATCAGGTACAGTTGAAAGACTACGCTGACCCCATTCAGCGGATTTTAGAACAGTGTCATTACTGTTATCGTCTGACTCAGCGAATCCAAACGTCTGAGGCGCTCACAGAGGCAACTACATCTGTCTCCCAGAGTAGTCTCAACCCTGATGAAATTATTGGTCGAGTCATCGATGCGGCTAAGCAATTAATGAATGCTGACCGGGTAACCCTATGGCTAGTTGATACTGACACCCAAGAACTTTGGTCGAACATTCCCTTTGAAAATGGTGAGGTAAAAGAAATCCGTATTCCTATTGGTCAGGGCTATGTGGGCATGGTGGCACAAACGGGAGTTCCCTTAAATATTGGGTTTGATTTATACGATCATCCTCAATCTGGCCAGGCTAAGTTAACGGACCAACGGACAGGGTATCGTACCTGTAGTTTGTTGTGTATGCCGGTGTGCGATCGCAACGCTCAACTCCTCGGCGTAACCCAACTAGTCAACAAACGTCGTCAGGGGGATTTCCCCCCTTATGATCCCAGTACCTGGCCTGAAGCACCGGATTGTTTTCAAGCTAGTTTTGATAGTACCAGTCAGCAACATATGGAGGTGTTTAACACCCAGGTGGGAATTGCCCTCCAAAATGTTCAATACTTTGCCGACCTTGAGCGTCAGTCCACCTATCCCCGCAATGTGGTGAGCAAAACCCTGGAGCTGTTGAACCAGGTCATGGATAAACAGGGCTTTGACGAGATTTTAGACGCCACCCTTCGCTCAATCACCCTAAAATTAGGCCAATCTTTAGGGGCAGATCGCACAACAATTTTCCTGCTTGACTCCGACCGTCAAGAATTTTGGTCGATTGTGGCGGAAACTGACAGTGACTCAAAGGCCTTAGAGATTCGAGTGCCCATTAATCAGGGCATTGTGGGAGAAGTCGCAGCCCAACAGCGAATGATTAATATCCCCTATGATTTCTATGATGATCCACGCTCGGAGTTTGCCCAAGAGCAAGATTATAAAACCCGATATCGAACCTATACGCTATTGTCGTTGCCGTTGATTAATCATCAGGGTGAGTTGATTGCTGTGGTGCAGCTGCTCAATAAAATGCTGCCCTACCTGCACCCAGATTTGCCCTTAGAAGAGCGGATTGATCGCCAGGGGTTTACATCTGGTGATATTAAAATGGTAAATGAAAACTCCACCGCCATTAAGATTATTTTAGAAAGCTTTTTTTCATATCACAAAACATCGCGAGGACAGCGGGTAGCAGCCACGCTGATGGCAGCGGTGCGTTCCTGCGATTTTAATACGGCAGAACCAGAGGAGATATTAGGCCGTATTATTGAGGCGGCTAAGGATTTGATGAGTGCTGATCGGGGGACACTGTGGTTGTTGGATTGCGATCGCAACGAACTATGGAGCCGCATCCAGTTTGATGATGGCACTGTCCAGGAAATCCGCCTTAAAATTGGCGAAGGGTTTGCAGGCGTTGTTGCTAAAACCCTTGAACCCCTGAACATTTCCTTTGACTTATATAATCATCCTGCCTCTGAACGAGCCAAAACCACCGACGCCAGCAGTGGTTATCGCACCTGTAGTCTGCTATGTATGCCAATTCTCAACAAGGATGGTGAGTTAATTGGAGTGACCCAGCTAATCAACAAAAAGAAAGCGGGACACTACCCCGAATTACCATTGGTATACGACCGACCGGTGCCAGAGCTCTACCGTGCCAGTTTTGACAATAGCGACCAGAAGTGTCTCTATATTTTTAATAACCAAGTCGGTATGATCATTCAAAATGCAGAATTATTAGCTGCGGTGCGACAGCAAGAACAGGTCTTGAGAGGAAACTTATCTGAATAGGAAAAAAGTCCTTCTCTATAAGGGTAAAGATATAGGGTTTAGAATGGGTATGTTAAAGCTGAGAATAATAACGATAAAAAGGAGCAGAAAAGCTAGAAACATCAACCCTCTCGCCAGAAATACAGAACAAGGAGATAAAAACCTTGCTAAGTCGATAAAGACTTCAGAAATTCACCAAACACGCTTTGCTCAACATACTTTTTAAGTTTGTTATAGGGCTAAGGTCCTGTCCTGAAATTTAGGACTTTAGCCCCATGACTTGTCGTCTGAGCATTGGCTAGAGTGTCGACATCAAATCATAGAGTTTCTGCAATGTCTGTTTCACATGCTACAAAGCAGTCTCAAACAAAGTTAGACGTAGTGAGAAAGCGGCATTCGCTTACTTAAGAGGGTAGAAGTGTAATCACACAATCGTCTTTACGTTAGCTTTAAACAAGATTTATTTGAGCTTTAAAACCAGTCTCAAGATGTTTTCGTACTGTCTAATATAAAGGCATTGATTTAGCTATGGTTTAAGAGTTGCAGTCTATATCAACTGCATTTTTAGGACATGGAATCTAATGTATAGTTCTTGAAGGAGCATTGAATAATACTTATGTGAACAGGCTCAAATTGATAGAACTCTCTAGCCGATTTGAGTTTCTCAATAGATTAGATTTAAGACAACATTCAGTTATTTCTCATACTTCATTGGTATTTTTAAGAGGGGGCCATTTTTGGTCTGGTAGAAATCATGCTGGATAAGCTGATGCGATCTACTGCAGCCAGAATTATACTGGCTATTTTAGTTTGTTTGTTCTGTCTTCTTAGTTCATCTTCATTACCAAGGGCACTGGCCCATAATTTGGGTCAAAGTTATGTCTATTTTCAAATTAGAGAAAGTACGATTTCAACACGGGTAGAAATGCCGGTCAAGGAACTCAATAAAGTACTTGAGCTTGGCTTCTCTGCTGATAAAAAAGTACGTATGGGTGACATTGAGCCCCATATGGAACAGATACAAACCTATGTAAATGAGCATTTAACGCTTGACTGTTCTCCTCAGGTGTGTGACCTGGCATTTCAAGAGCACGGATTTCTGAATACTACGTTTGCTCAGTTTCTGACCCTTGACTATGTTGTAGAAGGGTTTCAGGATATGCCTGACACCATTGATGTCACCTACGATGTAATTCTTGAGCAGCTGCCACAGCATACAAATATGGTGTTGGTGGAAGAAAACTGGATGACGGGAACTTTCAAGAATGAGTCCACACCGCTGATGATATTCAAACAGCCAGGACAAACTCAAACGCTAGATTTGACGTCAGGTAGTTTGTGGCAGGGGTTTTCTGCCGTTGTTTATCTTGGGATCATTCATATTGTAGAAGGAATTGATCATGTCCTTTTTCTAGTTGCTTTGTTGCTGCCATCTGTGTTAAGGCGACGAGAAGATTCGATGTGGCAGCCCGTGGGTAAATTTTCAACTGCATTTGTCTACATTATTAAGATTGCTACGGCCTTTACCATTGCCCACAGTATTACGCTCTGTTTAGCCACGCTACAGATCGTACAGGTGCCTTCTCGCATAGTAGAGTCCATTATTGCAGCTTCCATTGGTCTAGCAGCGGTGGATATTTTTTATCCCATCTTTCGAGGGCGTTCATGGTTAATCATTTTTCTCTTTGGGTTGTTCCATGGATTTGGCTTTGCGGATGTATTGGCGGAATTAGGGGTAACCAGCCGAAATGCGGTCCTGTCATTATTTGGATTTAACCTGGGCGTGGAACTTGGGCAGCTAATGATTATTGCCGTTGTCTTTCCAGGGCTGTATTTATTACGTAAACAGCGATTTTACCCAAGCTTTGTGATGAAGATCGGTGCGTTGTTGTTGGGGGCAATGTCACTCTATTGGTTTATAGAGCGAGCGTTTGATGTCAATATTCGGGTGTTGCCGATGTTGCAGGGTCTATTTTAGATCAATGAGGTAAATATCCTCTTGAAGCACAGCAATTTAGCAAGCAGTTTTCCCATGGTTTCTTTAGCGCAGTCGAGCGCGACTACTACAACTACTACTGTGGCCTCTATACCACGGTTGCAAACCCTGATACTCACGGTGGAAGATACTCGACGAATTGTTGAGCATGTGGGTTTAGATAGGCTGATGGATGAGATGATTAATCGACTCACCCAAGCATTTGAACAATTTGATCCTGTAAAAACAGTGGTGCCGGTACGTACCGGATTTAGCTACGAGCAACCCCATGTGGGTCTTGTAGAATGGATGCCACTGTATGAGAAGCATCGGCAGATTATGGTAAAAGCAGTGGGGTATCATCCTCAAAATCCGGGTTTATATAATCTGCCAACAGTACTTTCTACGGTCTCGGCCTATGATCCGGTGTCAGGGCATTTGTCTGCGGTAATTGATGGCACTTTCTTGACGGCATTGAGGACCGGGGCTGCTTCTGCGATCTCAACCAAACTCCTAGCGTCCCCTAATAGCCAAGTTCTGGGTCTCATCGGTGCAGGAGCCCAGGCCGTCACCCAACTCCATGGCCTTTCTCGCTGTTTTGACCTCAAACAGGTGCTCATTTTTGACAGTGACCCTACTGTGAGTCAATCATTTGCTAAACGTGTGGCCTGTTTAGGCTTAGGTCATTTAAAAATCCGCCAGGCAGAGATTAATGATATTGTCGCGGCGGCTGATATCCTCTGTACGGCTACGTCAGTAGATGTCAATGATGGGCCAGTCTTTCATGATCAAGATTTGAAACCCTGGTTACACGTCAATGCCGTGGGGGCTGATTTTCCTGGTAAGTTTGAGGTTCCCTTAAGTCTTTTGGAGCGCAGTTTTGTCTGCCCTGACTTCCGCGACCAGGCGATTCGCGAAGGCGAGTGTCAACAGTTTAAAGATCTAACCCAAATTGGGGCTGACCTGTCCAGTGTGGTCAAACATCCAGAGCAGTATCATCACTACCAGCAAACGTTTACGGTGTTTGATTCCACCGGGTTTGCCCTGGAGGATCAAGTGGCCATGAATATGCTGTTGGACTATGCAACAGAATTACAGTTGGGCACCCTGGTTGAGCTAGAAAGTGCCACTGCTGAAGTCAAAAACCCCTACAGTTTTGTACTGTAATCCTTCTTCCCTCGGCCGAGCGAAGTTGAAGCCCTCTTACCCAAAGTTCCTACATTAACAATGGATTTCTCCTGGTCAGACGAACAACTTGCCTTTAAGAATCGCGTCATTCAGTTTGCGCAGGAGAATCTGAATGGTGACATGGTTGAGCGCGACTACCATGGCAAATTTTCTTGGGATAACTGGAAAAAATGTGCTGATTTTGGCATTCAGGGCATGTGTATGCCGGCAGCCTATAGTGGTTCGCCCGCCCTCGATATTATGACCGCCGTGTTAGCCATGGAAGCTCTGGGCTATGGCTGTGAAGACAATGGCCTCACCCTCGGCCTCAATGCCCAAATGTGGACAGTGCAGATTCTTTTGGAGCAGTTTGGGACCGAGGACCAAAAACAGCGGTATTTACCAAAACTATGCAACGGCGAGTGGATTGGTGTGCACGCCCTGTCTGAGCCCAATGCCGGGTCCGATGTGTATAGCCTCAAAACCCATGCTAAAAAGTGTGATGGCGGCTATATTCTCAACGGCAGTAAAAAGTTTGTTACCTGTGCCCCCATCTGTGATTTAGCCCTGGTGTTTGCCACGATTGATCCTAGCTTGGGTAAGTGGGGGGTGACGGCTTTTCTCGTTGAGCGAACCGCTACAGGGTTTTCGACAGGGCCGGTTAAAGACAAAATGGGACTGCGTACGGTGCCCTTTGGTGAGATCTTCTTTGAGGACTGTTTTGTCCCTGAAGAAGACCGTCTAGGTCCGGAAGGGGCTGGGTTTAGTTTCTCCCACAGCTCTTTAGAATATGACCGGTGTTTTAACCTGGCCAGTGAGCTTGGCACCATGGAACGTCAGCTTGAGAAAACAGTTGACTATGCCAAGTCGAGAGAACAGTATGGCCAGCCCATTGGTAAATTTCAGTCGGTATCAAATCGGGTCGCTGATATGAAACTACGGTTAGAGACGGCGCGACTGCTGCTTTACAAGGTGGCGTGGCTAAAAGAAAAAGGGCAGCCTGCCATGTTGGAAGCAGCACTGCTCAAGCTTTATCTGAGTGAGTGTTTTGTGGCATCCGGGCTAGATGCGGTGCGCATCCATGGGGGAAATGGATATCTCACAGAATATGAGGTGGAAAGAGACCTGCGGGATGCTATTGGTGGGGTGATTTATGCAGGCACCTCGGATATTCAACGCAACATTATTGCTCGTTCATTGGGGCTGTAGGAGGGTGGCATGATTTATTTGTTATCTCAAATTTTAGATCGCTCTGCAGAGCAGTTTCCTGAACATGAAGCGTTTCGCTGTGATGGTGAGAGCCTTACCTATGACCAACTGTTACAGAGGGCCAATGGGTTGGCCCATAAACTGGTTGATCTCGGAGTGCAGCGGGGCGACCGTGTGGGCATTTATCTGAGCAAGAGTTTGGAGAGCGCGATCTCAATTTACGGTATCTGGAAAGCGGGGGCTGCCTATGTGCCCCTTGATCCGAGCGCACCGGTTGCTCGCACCGCCTATGCCATTAACCACTGCGGTATTCGCCATTTGGTTACCCAGAAATCTAAGCGGATGAAAATCCTCGATGTATTGGCTGCCACTGTAGGGGAATCCCCCGGTGTAGAGGCCGTAGGGGCACAGCATGCTGTGCCCCTACGGCCTCTACAATGCCCCCTGGAATATATTGTTGGGTTACCTGAGAATTTTGAATTGGGTTATGGGGTTACCCATTGTGACTGGGCAGATATTATCCCCAGCGATTTTGCTCCATCGGTACAGGTGATGGAACAAGATCTGGCCTACATTATGTATACCTCAGGATCTACGGGAATTCCCAAAGGCATTATGCACACCCACCGCAGTGGTTTGAACTATGCACGGATGGCGGCGGATACCTATGGCTTAACCCATAACGATCGTTTGGGTAATCACTCGCCGTTGCACTTTGATATGTCCACCCTGGACTATTTCTCAGGTCCGCTGGTGGGGGCAACAACGGTGATTATTTCTGAAGCTTATATGAAAATGCCCGCCAGTCTTTCTCAGTTAGCCCAGGACGAACAGTTAACTATCTGGTATTCGGTCCCCTTTGCCTTGATTCAGCTATTGTTGCGGGGTGTTCTAGACGAGAGAGATTTAAGCTCACTGCGCTGGGTGCTGTTTGGTGGGGAGCCCTATCCAGCAAAGTATATGTATGGCCTGATGGAACGTTTACCCCAGGCACGGTTTAGTAATGTGTATGGCCCGGCGGAAATCAATCAGTGCAGTTACTACCATGTGCCGCCTCTAGTCAAGGGCCAGTCTATCCCCCAAGAGGTGGCCCCCATTGGTCAAATCTGGGCAAATGCAGAAGAGATTGTGATGGACGATGCGGATCAGCCCGTGACTCCAGGAGAGGTGGGGGAACTACTGGTGCGGACACCGACCATGATGGTGGGTTACTGGCAACGACCTGATTTGACTGAGCGGGCGTTCTATCAGACTGAGATGGCGAACCAAACAGCTGTGTTCTACCGCACAGGGGATTTAGTCCAACAGCTGCCAGACGGTAATTATCAGTTTGTGGGTAGGAAAGACCGCCAGATTAAAACTCGGGGCTATCGCATTGAGCTAGATGAGGTGGAAGCGGCCCTGGTGGGTCATCCCCTGGTGGAAGAAGCCGCTGCCTATGGGGTGCCGGCTGAGGTGGGTAGTCATCAGGTGGAAGCGGCGGTGATTTTAAAAGCCGAGGCTACTGTGAATGAACGTGATTTGAGTGAGGGGGATTTGCTTAATTATGTGGGGGAACGGTTGCCGGCCTATGCGGTACCAAAACGGGTTGCGATCGCAACAACGTTCCCGAGAACGGGCACAGGCAAAATCGACCGACGAACGTTACAACAACAGGCGGAGACGAGGTTGGCAAATTCTCGAACATAGATAGTTCATTTAGTTAGTGGGCAATGCCCACCCTACAATTTTCGAAATTCAACCCTTACAATTATGGATAATCAGGAAATTCTTAAACAATACATTAGCCAAACCCTACTGAATGGTCGGATGCAGGTGGAGGCAGACGACGATCTTCTAGGGGAAGAGATTATTGACTCCATGGGAGTGATGCAGCTGGTTGCCTTTGTGGAAGATCGGTTTAGCTGTGATGTCCCTCAATCGGATATCACGATCACTAACTTTAGAACCATCAAAGCCATTGATGTCTACCTTGCTAAGCGGAGCCTGTAATCATGACTGTTGCCGCATTCCCCCGTCAACCGACTAATAATTTAGCTACCGAGTCTAACCTGACAACGGCACAGCATCTGTTGTGGTTGGGGCAAAAGCTGGCACCAGACTCACCGCTTTACAACATGGCGTTTTTGTTTACGCTATCGGGTAAGATTCAGTCTGACCATTTTCAATCAGCATTTCAAGCCCTGGTAGAACGCAGTGATACGCTACGGATGGTGATTCAGGATGTGAATGGTGAACCACAGCGGCAAGTATTGCCCCAACTGGACTATAAGGTACCAATACTTGACTTTAGTGACAGAGAAAATCCCCCAGCAGAAGTCCGTAATTGGGCAGCCAATCGTAGCCAGATCCTGTTTGATTTATCTGAGAAACTGTTTGATACAGCTCTAATTCGACTAGGGGCCGACCGCTATGCCTGGTACTTAAATCAGCACCATTTAATTACCGATATTCAGTCGGTTAAACTTATTTACCAAACCGTAGGAGACTTTTATCAGCGTTCTGTAGCAGGCTCTTTGTCAGAGGCTCCGATGCTGCCAGCTTACGGTGACATATCGCTACCATCCCCTTCAGCTCGTACAGTTGACTACTGGCAACAACAGCAGGCTAACTCAGTAGAGCTATATCATCGCTCCGCACACCAGATATCTTCTCGTACTCGTCGAGTTTCATGTGAACTGGGTCCAGACAAAACGGCTGCATTAAAGCAGCTGGCGATGAATTCAGAGGCCCAAGCACTGACACCTCAGCTGTCCCTATTCAACCTGGTTTCCGGCATTCTGTTGGCCTATCTTTACCGCATTAGCGGCAGCGAACAGGTAGCATTTGCCACCCCGGCCCATGGCCGTCCTACGGCTTTGTTAAAGGAGACCATTGGTGTATTTATTGAACTGTTTCCTTTGCAAGCAGACATTGAGCCAGGAGAAACCTTTGCCTCGCTGTTGCGTAAGGTAAGCCATGCTAGTGGTGGTATGCTGCGCTATGCGCAACCTGGCGCTAGCCAATTTGCCCCCAGCCGCGATGCCAATGTAGTCCTCAATTTTATTCACGCTAAGCTACCCGATTTTGCTGGTTTTCCGGTCCGTTCAGACTGGATTCATCCAGGGGCTGGCGATCCGCAACATCATTTACGGCTACAGGTGCACGACTTTGATAATCGGGGAAGTCTGCAGCTCCATTTTGACGTTAACTGCGATCTGTTTGAGCCAAAGCTACAGGAACGGGCGACAGAACATTTTTTGGCACTAGTGGATGCGGTGTTGGCCGATCTTAACCAACCTATTGCTGACGTAGAGATTGTTAATGGTTCAGAGCAGTCTCACTTGATGGAGCTGGCAAAGTGTGAATCAATTGGCATTAACAAAACTGTGGTGCAACAGTTTGAAGAGCAGGTTAAACGGACGCCAGCTGCCATTGCCATTACCTGTGAGAACGAAACGCTTACCTATGAACGGCTCAATGCCCGAGCTAACCGGTTGGCCCATTATCTTCGAGCGCAGGGAGTAACCACTGAGATTCCTGTGGGTATCTGTCTGCGACGCTCCATTGACATGTTGGTAGCTATTTGGGGCATCCTGAAAGCAGGCGGCGCTTATGTGCCTATTGATCCTAGCCATCCCCATGAGCGTATTGGCCATATTTTAGAAGATACTCAGGTGGGCTGGGTAGTGACTCACTCAGGGTTGACGCCACATTTAAACGCTCAAGTCATCAATATTCAGCTGGACAGCCTCGATTTAACACCGCAGCCAACCAACAATTTAAATCATCCATCTGCCACTAACCACCTTGCTTATTTGCTCTACACATCGGGGTCTACGGGCAAACCTAAAGGCGTAGAGATTGAACATCGTGGATTGGCTAACTATGTTAACTGGGCGATTCAACAGTATGTTCGGGGGAGAACCTTATCATTCCCCCTGTTCTCTCCGTTTACATTTGATTTAACGGTTACCTCTATCTATGTGCCG
>JAHQVZ010000309.1 GCA_019634055.1 Leptolyngbyaceae cyanobacterium MAG.088 | reverse complement strand
CTTTACTACGTTCCGACAGGCGTGATTGAAGCGGAGCGTGAGCATCCCCATAGTCAGATTCGTGAGCCCAATGATAATCTGCCCCTCGTGTGGGCCCAAAGCCTTTACTATATGGGGCAAATGCTGCAGGATGGCCTGATCACCCTGGGGGATATTGACCCGCTGGCACGTCACCTTAAAGTGGGGCAAAACCGGCAACCCATTGTGCAGGTTTCGCTACTCTCGGAAGATAGCGACCTGCAGAAAGAACTCGCCAACTATGGTATTGAAACTCAGGTTTTAGAACAGATTGATCCTGTTCAGGTACGCACCTCTACTGATTTGGCCGATCTGTATGCCCAAATCGGCTGTAATGCCAAACTACAAACTACCGGGCGTCCCGACCGTCGTCTACGCAGTCTCACGACCTCTCGCATCTTTCGGATTCAGCGGGAAACGGTTGTTTTTGTGCCTGCTTTCTTAGACCCTAGCCAGTTTTACATTACCCTCGACTATCAGTTTCTGGTGGCCCAAATTCGCAGTGAACTGGCTTATATCCACGAACATTGGAATGAGCCTGGTCGACCGACTGTTACGTTGTTGCTGACCCATCGCATGTTTGAGCTGGGCCATAAAGCCATTAACGATTCGCCATTGCTGCAGCTAATTTTTGAACTCAAGGATGGCGAATGTAGTGGTGTGCCCATCAAGGTGGGCACATTGTTTCAGCTGATGTTAACAGCGGCCACCGAACGCATAGAAGATGTGCCCTTGCCTAATTCAGGAGAGACGCTGTCGTCTTACACGATGCCTATTTCGGCCTATCTCCCACTGTCTGATAACAACACTAAACCCCTCAACCAAATCCAAGAATTAGACCTGGAGCGAGAAACAGATAGTTGGCAACTGCTTCAGGCTCTCAAAACCTCTGACAACCTCTATGAGCAAATTGAATTAACCAGTAATTTGTGTCGGTTAGAAAACCTTGACTTTGATACTGGTTGGGGTGAGGAAACCGGTGAGCGGGTAACCCTGGCTAATGTACTCAATGAAATTTACACCAAAGCCGGTCGGTTAGAGCTGTGGGGCATTGTAAGACGGGCCGCAGGGTTACTCAATAAAATGGCTATTGGTCTTGCCGATGCGGCTACCGAACTATTGGTGCGGCAAAAGCAGATTGCGGTAGGTAAAGCTTACAGTGAGGCATCGCTAATTATAGACCCGCTGTCACCTAAGGAATTATTGACTAAAATCAATGAATTTTGTGGTGAGGATATTCGCGATCGCACCCTCACCCAAGAAATTCTCATCTACCTCAGCGTTCTTATCACGTCAGAACCCGAACTGTTTGAAGGTCTACTCACTCTGCGGGTCAGCTATTTGATCTTGTTGATCAACAGCGAGATTTGTCGTGAGCAACACTGCACCCAGGACGAAGCTTACGAAACCCTCATGGCCATGAGTCCTTTCGATACCAAGATGCGTCTACGCCAGGTGCTGGCAGGCTATGAAGGATTAGACAACAACCTATTTCGTCAAGAATCGATACAAGCCCGCAAACCTCAATCCGTTAACTGGGTGGTGTTTCCCCAAGCAAAAGAATCAAAGTCTCCAGAAGAAGACTGGTTACACACACGTCAACGGGAAGGGGGCCTGAATCGCGTGCCTGAAGATTTTTATCCACGGGTCTGGCGGCTCCTTAAACATTGCAAAGGCATTGTCATTGGCGACAAGCTAGAACGTCGTAATCGCCTTATCAGTGAGCTAATTCTGTCTGATACCACACCTGAAGAAAAAGACTTCGCCCTTCGCATTGAACATCTGTTCAATAAAATTCAGGCACCCGAATACCGTCAGGTCAATGTCGAAGCCCTGATGGAACTCTCGGAGCTGTTCGACACCAACCCAGACTGGGAAATAGATGACTATATTGTTCTGGATGTGCTCGTCGGTCATGCCGTTCGCCTTGCCTGGATCGATGGTGGCGATCATCGTGCCCATCGTTATCTTCAAGACAAAGCCAAAGCATGGCGTTCATTTTATCAAGACTCCCCTCATCGCTGTGCTCAATACATTGCCAAGGCAATAGAATTTCTGATCGAGCTGAATGAGCTAGGCGGAGGAGAGATGGATGCCATGTAGCCCTATCTCTGTCACCAGCCGCTACAATAGGACACGTTCATTTCACCCCGTCGTCCACTATGACCGCTGCGGCACCTGCAAAGACCGAGTACGAAGCCGTCATTGGCTTAGAGATCCACTGCCAGCTGAGCACCAACACCAAAATTTTCACCTCCAGCTCAGCTGAGTTTGGGGCAGACCCTAATACCCACATTGACCCCATCACATTGGGTATGCCTGGAGTCTTGCCAGTGCTCAACGAAAAGGTTTTGGAATATGCGGTCAAAACCGGACTGGCATTAAACTGCCAGATCGCGCCCTATAGCAAGTTCGACCGCAAGCAATATTTCTACCCTGACCTGCCAAAGAATTATCAAATCTCCCAGTACGATCTGCCCATTGCTGAGCACGGTTGGATTGAAATTGAACTGGTTGACAAAAAAAGTGGCGATGTAGAACGCAAGAAAATTGGCATCACTCGGCTACACATGGAAGAAGACGCCGGCAAATTGGTCCACGCAGGCAGCGATGGATTAGCAGGTTCCACCTATTCATTAGTAGACTACAACCGGGCAGGCGTTCCCCTGGTCGAAATCGTCTCCGAACCCGATTTGCGCACGGGCAAAGAAGCGGCCGAATACGCCCAGGAAATTCGCCGGGTTGTCCGTTACCTTGGCGTAGGCGACGGCAACATGCAAGAAGGCTCCCTACGTTGCGACGTTAATATTTCCATTCGCCCCAAGGGTCAAGAAGCCTTTGGCACCAAGGTGGAAATCAAAAACATGAACTCCTTCAGCGCCATTCAAAAAGCAATTGACTACGAAATTGAACGACAGACAGAAGCCATAGAAAGTGGGGACGAAGAAATCGTTCAAGAAACTCGCCTATGGGATGAAGGAAAACAGGTCACTAAGAGCATGCGCTCAAAAGAAGGCTCTAGCGACTACCGTTACTTCCCAGAACCCGACCTGCCCCCCATCGAGGTGTCTAAAAAGCAGATGGAACGTTGGAAATCCGAACTGCCCGAACTGCCCGTAGACAAGCGTCATCGATATGAAACTGAGCTAGGGTTATCCGCTTACGATACTCGCGTTATTACTGATGACCGCAGCATTGCCGACTACTTTGAACGCACCATTGCCACCGGCGCTGAATCTAAGACGTCTGCCAACTGGGTAATGGGTGATATTGCCGGTTACCTCAATGCCGAAAAGCTTTCTATCAGTGACATTGCATTAACACCTGAGGGGCTGGGTGAAATGGTTACTCTGATCACCTCCGGCACCATCAGCAATAAGATCGGCAAAGATTTACTACCCACCTTGCTCAAAGAAGGCGGCTCCCCCAAAGCCATTGTTGAAGAAAAAGGGTTAGTCCAAATTTCTGACCCCGCTGCCATTGAAGCCTTGATTGATGAAGTGATGACCGATAACCCAGATGAGTTAGCCAAATACCGGGCTGGCAAAAAGAAACTTCAAGGTTTCTTTGTTGGTCAGGTTATGAAGCGCTCTGGCGGACGGGCAGATCCTAAACTGACCAATCAATTACTTGGGAAAAAATTAAACGGGTAAACTGGACGTATAGTCCTACGACAGCTATCCTATTTCAGAATAGCGAAATGCCTTTCTCAGGGCCTCATAGCCTGAAACAAATAGGCTTTACATTAGCCTTACAACTGTAAAGTTCTAGCAAGATTCCAAAAAAAATTGAATAGGGGGTTACACCCCACACCCCATCCGTGGCATACTATGTTAAGTAGATGCACCCTGATGGTTGGAGAGCTTGTAGCTCTCCTTTTTTTTTGGAAATTTTTAGTGTGTCCAGCAAATCACCTATATGGCTGGGGTTTGGCTTCGCTCAACCTGCGAATATATAGCTGAGTTCGATTCGAGCCACTGCCTAAAAATCACACTAAATTGCTACAGAGGTTAACAGAGAACACTTTTAAGGGGATCCCTCCACTAGAATTTAATTATTGCTTAAGGTTTTACTGTACAAGACCTTACAGTCGTGAGGTTTTTGACCGTATACCTGCTTATAACGACGCGCATATGCTGCATTTTTCTAATAGCCCTATAGGTTCACATTAGGCACAGGAGTTTTCCTGTGCCTTTTTAGTATCTACGGGCAGCTGCCAGTCTTTTGATATCTCTCAAAACCACCATGAACTATAACTTTGACATTGTCGGTGTCTCTCCTGTATGGAATTTTTTTAAGCATCAGCAATATGTAGAGCAATCGCCTCAACGTAGTTGTGCCTATCTGGGCAGTTATGAATGCACCCTGGATGGGTTTATAGAGGCCACATCGCTGATTTATAAAAAGCCGGACTGGGACTGGGACAAAGTCGTCAACGAGATGGTAAATTTTTGGCTGCATGCAGGTGACCGAATGAGCCAGTGGAAAAAAGAGTTGGCCCAAGCAGAGGAAACTAGTTTAATTGTGGGTCGGGTAGCAAATTTCCACAGATTAAGGTCAGAATTTGAGGAATTAATTGAAAATTAATTCCTCAGGGTAGGTATTGCCCATAAACGTTAGGAGCGAGGATTTTATACATCCAGCATTTTGATAGCCCTTACGTTGTCTTAAAAGCTTTTGGGTCAATCATGAAACAATCTATTTAAAGTTCGATACTTAGACGATTAAGAAATTAAAATTTGGCCAATTGTCTTGGTAATTTGAGACATTGTACGTACATCATTTATGCGTATAAAGCAAAGACCTCATGTATCAAAAGCTACGTAAAATTTCAGAGTATTTTCGCGATTTTGTCCCAATTAAATTTATAACTTGTGAAAATTAGAGACATGTCAACGAAGTAATGTCATGTCTCTAGATGAATTTCAACAGTACTATAGCGAAGCTATGGGTAATGCGCTTAATCAGCTCCAACGAGTAACATTACTCTCATCTAACTTGAATGAGTCCGTAGAAGAAATTAATGCCTCTTTACGACAACTCAATCGAGTAACAGAACAGTTTATTAACGCTCAGAGCCAGAACCCTGATGAATCATCAGATTCTGAGGCTTGAGAGCCCCTCTCAAAAGAGTCACTCTCAAAAGAGTCACTCTCAGAAGAGTCACTCTCAGGAGAACCACTCTCAGGAGCAATAGGAATAGGTGGCGCTTTTAACAAAGAGAGAATCTTGCTGTTTAGGGTGGCAGGTAAAATAGGTTTAACCATGTAGTCAGTCGCCCCAGCTAAAATAGCCTTTCGACGGTCTGCCTGAAACGCATAGCTACTAACTACCAAAATAGGAATGGTGCAAAACTGAGGATGCTGCCGAATTGACTGAATCAATGTGACTCCATCTATTTGAGGTAGTTTAATGTCCATCAATACTAGATGGGGCATATATTCCTGCATAATTTCAATGCAGTTGTTGCCATCAGCCATGGGCAATACCCGATAACCGCACTGTTCTAAAAAGTCTGCAAACAACACACGATTGCCATAATCGTCTTCGATCAACAAGATGCGGCGTTGCTCTTCTGGAAAATTCATAGACAGCTGCAGCGCCCTAAAACGCTATTCAATATTTATTGATAAACGAAACATTGACACATAGGCCTCAATGACAAGAACTCTCAGTGATTTTAACCAACCTAGTAAGACGTAAGTATCCTACAAACCGCTAGGCTATTTTGATATACGTGCAAATACCAGGGTATTCATTTACTTTGTATAAATCATACCTAGATGTCTCACAGAAATACTTTATCCAGTTAAAAATAAGCATTCCAAAGACCATGCCTAGTCTTCCAACACATTAAGTTATAAAGTCAATTTGACGGGCAAACCGTCTTATATATTGAACACTTACCCATCCCATTGAAATTCACTTATTCATAAATTCAACAATTTGTTGAGCGGCCTGTTCTAAGACTTCGGGGGGGTGTACCAGAGCAAAACGTACATACCCTTCGCCAGACTTGCCAAACCCTCTGCCTGGGGCCAGGGCTATACCGGTAGCTTCTACCAGACGCACACAAAAATCAATGGAGTCGCTAAAGCGCTCAGGTAACTTTGCCCACAGATACATGGTGGCGTCAGGGCTGTTTACGGTCCAACCATAGTGATTCAGTGCATTCACCATGGTATCTCGACGGGCCTTAAACGTATTGACTGTAGCGCGAACACAGTCTTGGGGACCTTCAAGGGCTGCGATCGCACCTCTTAAAATCCCCTGATATTGATTAAAATCAATCGTCGCCTTAACCTGACGCAGGGCCAAAATTAACTCAGGATTACCAATGGCATAGGCAATGCGAAACCCACCCATGTTGTAGGCCTTAGAAAAACTAAAAAACTCTATGGAACAGGTCTTGTCAGGATCTGCCTGGAGTACTGACGGTGCAGGTTGACCATTAAAGCAGTGGTCGGCATAGGGAAAATCATGGGCCAGCACCAGGTCATGCTGCTGACAAAAGGCGACTGCCTCAGCAAAAAAATCAGGTGTAGCCGTTGCCGCAGTGGGATTGTGGGGATAGCTCAGCACCATTAACCGCGCCTGAGCTAACACCGCTGCTGGAATATCTGCGAATACTGGCAAAAATTTATTTTCTGCCAATAGGGGCATGGAATAAATTTGGCCATTGGCTAGATGAATCCCCCCAGCATGGGACGGGTAACAGGGGTCTGTCAGTAATGCAAAATCCCCCGGATTCAAGACTGCCAGGGGCAAATGGGCCGTCCCTTCTTGGGAGCCAATCAGCTGTAAAACCTCCGTTTCTGGATCTACAGCCACACCAAACTTCTGGGTATACCAACGGGCCGCTGCCTGTCGAAATACCTGGGTACTTTCAAATAAGTTGTAACCATGGGTCGTCGGATCGTGGAGAGCGACTGCGATCGCATCCAGCACATGTTTCGGCGTTGGCTGATCCGATGATCCTAAGGATAAGTCGATAACGAGCTTACCCGCTGCCCGCGCTCGCCCCTTTGCTCGATCCATATCGGCAAAGACGTTGGTTTGGAGAGGAGCGAGGCGATCGGCAAAGTACATGGATCGGGTGAGTGGTAAATAGCGTTTTTTCTAGGGTAACGTCACTAAGCGAACAAGCTACTGACCATTCACTACTGACTACTCACTACTGACTACTCACCAATCACTAATTTACAAATTATCCAACTCTTGCTTAAGGGCCTCTAGCTCTGCATCCACCTGGGTATTGACTGGCGCATCAACCGGTTGCGCATCAGCTGGAGGCAACGCTTCTTGACTGACCGACCCACCTGATAGCTGGGCTTTCATAGAAGCTAGCTCAGACTCTACGTCGCTACCAGCTTCAAGACTAGCGAACTGACTTTCTAAATCGGCCCCCGCCAGTTCAGCCGCCGCCTGACCTCGGGCTTCCATATCCAGAATTTTTTCTTCCATCCGCTCAAAGGCACCCACAGAGCTATTGGTGCTGAGATTGCCGACGGTTGACTGGAGTTTCTCGTTGGCCTTAGCTGCACTAGCACGGGCCTTAAGCATGTTTTTCTTAGTCTTATATTCAGAAATCTTGCTTTCTAGACCAATCAGATTGCGCTTAAGGGTTTCCACAGAACTGGTCTGTTGATCAAGCTGGGCCTTTAATGCCGCTGAAGTTTCTGCGTGACCCTTCTTACGGACAAGAGCTTCGCGGGCCAGGTTCTCATCTCCTTTTTGCAGGGCTAACTGGGCACGTTGCCCCCAAACATTAGCTTCAGATTGAGCCTTTTCCTGCTGTTGCTCTACACGCTTTTTACTCGCGATCGCACCTGCCACAGCCTGACGCATTTGCACCAGATCCTCCTGCATATCCATGATGCTTTGCTCAAGAATCTTTTCAGGATCTTCGGCCTTACTTACGGCATCGTTAACATTGGCGCGGATAAGTCGGCTAACGCGATCAAATAACCCCATTGGTCTTCCTTGTCCTTGATAAATTTGTATTTGGGTGGATTGGACGGAATGCTAGAGCAAACAGCTCCTGCTTGAAGCACACCTAGCGCTTTAGTTTTAGCACACGTTACCAGATCACAGAGCTGTGGATAAGTGTCTGCGCATATCTTCTAGGATCTCTAAAGAAATGATAGTTTGCTTCAGATCCACTAAAAAACTTTAGACCTGAAAATGTGCCTTATGTAAGGACTTCTACAGCGAGCCTATTTGAGTACGGATGTAGTTCAGTACCTATGGAATATTTTTTGATGAATGCCCTGACATATTAGGCCTATATCTTTAATAGGTACTCATATTCGTCTGTTTACTTTTCGTCTAAGCTTGTGAAACGTCAGGTAGCGCCATCTCCACAAGCAATTCGTAAATAGTATTTCATCACGGGCATTCTATATCTGCCATCTGACTAATTTTCATCCTTATAAATGTACTTTCTAAAGCGCCATCCTAAGGTTAGGCCTTCAACCTTAACAACAGGCATCTCTAAGCTGATTAAACGTCAGCTAGTCTGGGTGGTTTTAAGTTTATTACTAACAGTTGCTTGGTCTTTTCAGCCAGTCTATGGTCATCGCCCCCATGATGTCGTTACTCAGGTCAAACTTTCACCTAACTATAAAAACGATCAAACAATCTATACCGTCGTCCGAGGCAACTTATTTAAGTCTATGGATCAAGGCAATCGTTGGAAACGTATGGTCCAAGGGTTAGATACCCTCACGCCATTCTCCACGTTGACCATTGACCAGGCTGACGGCAGCTTACTGGCCTTGGGCACCCATGGTGATGGCATTTTCCGCTCTGACGATGCAGGCGAGAGCTGGCAACAATCGAATGAAGGGTTAGAGACATTGGATATTAGTCTGGTATACAGCCTACCCAGTGCCCCTGACATTATGTTGGCCGCCGGAGAAACAGGGGGACTATTTCGAAGTATAGACAGGGGTCAAACCTGGCGTTCGGTCGTTGATACTAGCCAAATATTTGTCGCCATCAGCGAAGCCAACGGCATTGTCTGGGCCGGTGATGACACTGGCAAACTGCTGCGTTCAAACAACAATGGTCAAAGCTGGCAGTCACTCTTAACGGTGGCGAATGATCCGATTACGACGATGGCGACCAATGGCACCGTCCTGTATGTAGGGACAGCATCCAAAGGGTTGTTTCGCATAGACCCTAATACGCTAGAACTATTTGACCTTAACCAAGGCTTAGAAGACTTGCGTATTCAGGATGTAAAAATTCTGCCTGGTAATTCTAGAGGTGTCATTACCTCCAGCTGGGATTCAGGAATTTCCATATCGTTGGACAATGGAGCCACCTGGACAGACTATCCTCAAGGCTTAACTAAAGATAAACAGGCCGATGAATTTGGTAACTCTCACTTTTCAGAACTGGCCGTATCCGATGACTTTTTGACCGACCAAACCATATTTTTAGGTGGGTTCAACGGCCTTTATCGCTCTGAAAAGGGAGGCCAAAGCTGGAAAGAGATTAGCACCTTAAACCAGGGTATTGTGATGGCAATGGATGTGTCACCTAACTATGTTGAGGATGGCACCCTGGCCCTGACCACCTATGTTGGTAAAATTATGACGAGCCGCGACCAGGGTAAAACCTGGGAACTGGCGATGAATGGAGCTGAAGTACCTCGATTAAATGGTAGCTTTAAGCCCTCTTATCAAGATCCACGTCGTTTTTTTGATATTGTTTTCTCTCCTGATTACGCTAACGACAATACAGTCTTTACCACGGGGTTATGGACTAAGTTCTTGCGCTCGACTAATGGAGCTAAGTTCTGGTCAATCAAAAGCCTCAGCAAAGAGGCTCGGGGGCTAACATTGTTGTTATCGCCTAGCTTTGCGACAGATAACACAATGTTCATTGGCAATCAGGCAGGTATTCTCTTTCGTTCTACCAATGGTGGCAAGACATTCACTGAACTGGCTACCGTCTCTTGGAATCGGGGCAATGACAGCCCATCTATGGTGATTTCTCCTGGTTTTTCAGAGGATCGTACTCTGTATATAGTAGGAGAAGCCGGTGTTTATAGGTCTACGGATGCTGGGGAAACCTGGAGCGCTACCACCGAGAACATGACACCAATTGCGATCGCAGATAATCTTCATATTGCAATTTCACCCGACTATACCCAAGATAAAACCCTATTTTTAAGTAGCTATAGCGGTTTGTTTAAAACCATAGATGCCGGTGAGACTTGGCAGCCTGTTGCCATCTCAGACGTTGACCCCGACCGTTCTTTCCTAGAAGGAGTGGCCATCTCCCCTAACTATGCCGAGGATGGCACAATTATGGTCACCTTAAGGGGTAAAGGCCTCTATAAAAGTGTAGATAGGGGAGATTCGTTTGCCGCCATTGGCGATGCTAGCCTAGCATTTTCAAGCATGTACAATGTGCCCTGTGCCGGGCGGCCCATTCAGTTTTCACCCAACTACGCTAAGGACAAAACCATTTTTGGCTTTGGGACAGCAAATACTGAGATCTATCGTTCAACCAATGGTGGCACAACGTGGGAAACATTAACCACACCGGATATTCTCCCTCCAATGGAGGTGAGCAATCGTCGAAGACTGATGATTTCGGCTGAACTCTACCGGGGCAAGATCCTTAGATTCTTACTGGCATTTGTTGTTGCGATCGCAGCCTGTAGTGCAGTCACCTTTATACGATTAGACAAACTCATCAAACTTAATAGACGATTACTCCAATTCATGACAGCCACGGGCAGTTTTGCGGCGGCGTTGATCGTCCTATTTAAAGTTTAGCTGCCACCCCTGAAAAGCGACGACAGCTAGGCAAACCCCATGGCCGGGTGAAATCTACAACCAATGAAACAGCAGCGTCAACCCCACATATACCCTTGAAACCTGCCCTACGGGCTAGCTACGAACAGCATGTAACACTAGCGGCCTTGGCATCTTCGCGAGTAGACGGGGTTGAATCTTCTAAAACTGTGTAGATTTCCCAGTTTTCACCGTCGGGGTCTGACACCCAAACTTTGTCTTGCAAGGCATAACAGCAAGTCGTTTGAGGTTGCTCCTTAACGACCAAATCAGCCTGCTTGAGACGTTCGCCTACCGCTACAACTTTCTCAGGGCACTCCACTTCCACACCAAGATGGTTTAGCCTACTAGCCGCATCAGGGTTTTCAAATAACACTAGCTTTAAGGGGGGATCTGCGATCTCAAAATTCGCATATCCCGGACGCCGCTTAGCAACGTCTGCACCAAACAATTTGCTATAAAACTCTACAGCCTTATCAAGGTTACTCACATTTAACGCCAGTTGAAGACGAGCCATAATTTAGCCTCTCATATATTGACATATATCAATATTGACATACACCAATATGCTAGTCGCCTATATCGATGTATGTCAATATATGGACTATGAACAAATCTAATCCCAACGGTAACTGCTGCTCTTCTTTATTTACCTGCTGCCTCACGTCTGATGCAGCGGTGGATTTAGCCGCTATTTTTCGGGTGTTAGGTGAACCCGCACGATTACAAATACTCAGTTCGATTGCCCTACAGCCCAATCAAGAAGTATGCGCCTGTGAATTGGTAGAACCATTAGGGCTATCACAACCAACGGTGAGTCATCACCTTAAAGTTATGTATAAAGCCGGACTGCTCGACAAAGAAAGGCGAGGAACCTGGATTTTCTATCGCATCTTGCCAGAGAAATTAAGCATGTTGCGAGAAGCACTCTCGTAAGGTCCAATTAACCTTGTGAAAGGTAATCAAACGAGGCGATCATGAGCGAAGGCAATCCTGTTATTTTTCATGAAGGTGATGATTCAGAAATACTACAAGCCTCGCAAAAGGCTAGAGAAACATTTCGCTATTTTTGGAATCAGGTAGCCCTGGACTTCAACAGAATTATCCCTGCCCTGGAATTAGCCTGTGTAAAAGCGCCATTTTCTGATGATATAGACAACCCGCAATCACCGGTCGAACACATGTGGATTGATCAGATCAACTTTGATGGCATCAATGTCTATGGTGTTTTGCTCAACACACCCAACAGCCTTACCTCCTTAAGCCAGGGCGATGAAGTCCAGATCCCAATTGGCAATGTGAGCGACTGGCTCTGTGTATTGGATGGCAAGGTGAATGGGGCCCACACCATACAGGTAACCAGGGGGCGCATGGCAGTAGCAGAACTGCAGGATTATGATCAAGCCTGGGGACAGGACTTTCCGCCACCGGATACCGTGTTAATTCCTGAACACAATGGAGAATTTGAAGATAAAATTGCGAATCTGCTCTCAGAACAAATTGCTAAAAACCCTGCCATTTTGACCGCAACCTATGATGGTGGTCAAACATTGTTGCACTTAGAAGCCCTCCATGGTCGCGAGCCATCGGTCAAAGTCCTTTTAGAGCAGGGAGCTATTCGAACAATGCGTTGCGATCGCGGATGGACACCGCTGGACTATGCTCAATCATTAGAGTGGACCAATATTATTCAATTATTGCAGGAAAAAAGTAAGGATACACATCATCACTTAAATGGCATCTGACAGAGAACAGAAGAAGATTACCTTCACCCACCCGAGTCCTGGTGATATCGGGTGGGTGATTTCCATGCATGGAAAAACCTATGCTGAAGATTTTAAGTTTGAGCCACAGTTTGAAATCGACATTGCTCGAAAAATGGTTTTATTTTTCGATAACGCGAATGATTTTGATTTATTTTTAATTCCCTTTATCAAGGGTCACAGAGCTGGTTCCATCGCTGTTTCAAGAGAGTCTAAAACGACTGCTTTTGTAAATTTTGTTCTTGTCATTTCTCAATTTAGAAAACAAGGTATTGCAACGAAAATGATGCACCAGGT
>JAHQVZ010000308.1 GCA_019634055.1 Leptolyngbyaceae cyanobacterium MAG.088 | reverse complement strand
ATTAATCAAGTTTTCTTTATCGTATTTAAACAATCGGTTTTCGCCCAAAAAATCCTGTCATTACGCGCAAGATCATTCGTTTGAGCGGAATCGTATGTTCAATGACCCAAAAACCTATGCGGCGTAACCATAGCAGGGGCAAAAAATGATTAGAAAACGCCCGATTGAGCAGATCGGTCATCGCTAAAATTAGCCAGTTTTCATTGCGTCGCCAGCATTCGTAGCGTTTAAGTACGTGCATATCTCCGATCGATTCATGGCGCACCTGGGCCGTCTGTAGAATTTTGGCCAGGGCTGCCGCATCCCGAATACCCATATTTAGCCCCTGTCCACCGACAGGATGACAGCAGTGGGCCGCATCACCTACCAGTGCAATGCCTGGTTTGACATAGCGATGGCTCTGCATCAATCGCACCGGGAACATCATCGGTGGTTTGAGCATTTGTAAGTCGCCCATGGCATCCCCATAACGACGGCGTAATTCTGCCATAAAGGCGTGCTCAGGTAGAGCCATCATGGCTTCGGCTTCGGCATGGGGGGCTGTCCACACTACCTGACAACGGTTACCAGGAATCGGCAAAATGGCGAAGGGACCGCTGGGCCAAAACTTTTCGTAGGCTGTATTTTGGTGAGATTTAGCCGGAGCCAGTACCGTCGTAATACAAGATTGCCAGTAGGGCCACCCCGAGGTTTGAATGCCAGCATGCTGGCGTATTTTTGACCGGGCCCCGTCTGCACCTACTAATAGTTGGGTGTGTAAGACCTGCTGCTGTCCCTCACACTCTAGAATCAGCTGTGTTCCTGAGGATGTGGTTTGAATATCAACCAGTGTGGTTTCGTAATAATGGGTAAGGCGATGGATGTTAGTGGCTAAGCCCTGTAATGCCTTTAATAAAACCCGATGCTCTGCGCCATAGTAAACGGCATCAACTGGGCTATCTGTCGGGTAAAAATTAACGGCCTTGTCATAGTCTGCGTCGGACATACAAACGCGTTGGAAGTGCGTAATGTAGGGGCCTACCTGGTTCCATATCCCTAATTCCTGAAAAATTCGAGCCGACATGGGAGAAAATGCATAGGCCCGATCGCGCGCCACTGTTTTGGTCTGACTTTGAGCTTCGATCACTGACACCGCCAGGCCGCTATGGCGCAGAGCACAGGCCAGGGTTAACCCCACTATGCCTGCGCCAACAATCGCAATATCGGTATGGGCGGTTGGCTGGTTCGATGTTTCGTTGAGGAGATTGACAGTAGACGCGTTCAAAGTGGCTCAATTGTTGCATATCTATAGCTATTTTTACGCGTTCGCCTGATAGTGGCAACTTCATGATTAATGGTGGCTTTATGAATAGTGGCAACTTTGTCGGTTAATCATCAGAAATAGACAGGCTGTTTGGCGAAGGTTTTAGCAAATAATTGACTGAAACCTGGGCTGTATGAAAATACCTTTAATTGCGATCGCAGTTTTAACGTCGCTTCATGGTCATGCATCTTTGGCCATAACAACAGATCTAGAACAGCACCAAGAGATTGAGACCATCGTCATGCCACATTCAACAAAGTTTGGTTTGGCACCTGACCCAGTAAGGTCTGATCTTAGCGAGGGCTACTACGTTAGCGAACAATTGGGCATTGAGTTTGCCTATCCAGCAGACTACGTAGTTATTTCTGAACAAGGTTCCCTGGCAGATGGGGCGATTGCGTTATTACGACTAGAAGACGTAGGTACATCAGAGCCACCCATAATCTACATTGCTTTTTCCGATAATCCTCAACAACTCTCACTCCAGGCATTTCGCGATGATGACTTGCGTATGCAAGTGACTCAAGACCATGACAATACAACTATTGCCGGACAACGCGCTTTAGACTTTGACGCGACTGGTTATTACCTCAGTAGAAACCAAGTGTTTAATACCCCTGATGGTCGCTACGTTATTTACATTAGTGCTAGCTATCTTGGCGATAGCGATAGTGACGCAACCGAGCCCCTAGTGGAAGCAGCTCAAGTGATTCAAAATAGTTGGGTGTGGCGTTAAGAACGGCCCGATGCAATGTGCCCATTAGCGCTATAGATCAGGTTTCTACATACGGACCCGTGTCTTAGGTTATCTTTATATTGCGGGGGAAATATATTTTTATCACGACTCTAAGTAACAACGGGTATGGCTGTCTGTATTGCGTACAGGCAGATGTACCAAAGGATATTATTTTGCAATTATTTGAATTCAACCAGAAAGGTCTGCCCTTAACCCATAAAATTGAACCCGGTACGAAATCTGATGTAACGTCAGAAGCCGTGTCAGATAACGTTGACTCCATCGAAATTCCAGTGATCGGTGAGTTCTTAGACTCATCTGCAGACGATGGTGCAGTGCATTTTGCAGAGGCGGTTTTACAGCTTACCAATGACTTTAGAGCCCAGTATGGTTTATCGCCATTGAGGTTAAATAGAGAACTCTCCGCAACAGCTCAAAAACATTCCCAGGCCATGGCCGAGGGTGACTTTTTTAACCACGTTGGTCCTAATGGCTTGGAACCCTGGGACCGAGCTGCCATAGAAGGGTATACGGCCCAAACCCTGGGGGAGAATATTGCAGCTGGCCATGCGACTCCTGAACAGGTTTTTCAAGGATGGGTTGAAAGCGAGGGCCATCGACAGAATTTATTGAACCCCAACTATACCGAGCTAGGGGTGGGCTATTTTGCGATGGACAATGACCATGGGCAGGTCAATTACATTCACTATTGGACCCAGGTGTTTGGCAGTGGCAATCTGACGTTTAGACAGTCCATGGACGAACGTGATAATTTTCATGCTACGGATGTGCTTGATAACTGGTTGATTAAGGTGTTGACCCTGACCGAAGAGGGCGAAGTGCAGATCAATGACACCCTTAGCTATTGGCTGGATATGGCACCTGAGGGTAGGATGAATGGCCAACAATGGTTAGGTGAGGGTAATGCTACCCATGACTCCATAGCGTTGATTCAAGTAAGTGCTCACCCCGCCATAACAGATGGCAATTTATGGATGGCTTAAGGTGTGGTTTTGAAAAAACTACATTGGTCTGACGGCAGCCCACCTTGTCATCGGCTGCCGTCAGACCGGCTGATCGGGGCCTACAACAATTGGCCTGTCGGTGCTGCTAGCGCTGGCCTGGCCCTCAATAGCAAAGTGCTGGTTATGGCTACGCTCTCGGTGTTTTCAATGCGAATAGGAATGACATCGCATTGGGCCAGTAGATAAATTGCCCACCGTCCGTAACACGGCTACTTTACAATCCACAATCACGTAATTTTGACTGCTGTGGTGACGACCAAAGCCTGCTAATGACTAAGTCACAGATAAGTTGACCAGGGCAAAGATCGGTTTACTGCAAAAATTAAACCTAGCCAATATGCACTGTGCCAATTATGTTGGCGGTCTAAGCCAAGGAGCGTAGCAACACGTCAGCTTTTATGTTTACGTTTGATGACACAAGGTCAATCTGCCGAGTTGCTATCCATGTAGAGGCAATGGCAACATCCCGCCCGCAAGTTTGTATAAGGTGCATAGCAAATGTCCTGATGCATGAGGATGTTTGCGCGTCACATTGGTGTTATAGATTAACGCTTTCAAGGGATATGCATTGCCCTAATCAATGTGACCAACGTATAGATGAACTTGCAGTGTTTGGCTGAGATGTTCAATCTCACCTTTTAGTTATTCAACTACTGTAGCTTCAGAAACCAGCGCCGATCTTCCAACACTTTGGAGGATTGCTAGAGATTATCAGGCGTTGCTCTGCACAAGAAACTATTGATTCCCTGTTTTTCAATACATCTCCGCACTTAATCGCGGAGGGCCTAGATCGTGCCGATTTTATATAAGGATGTACTGAGAGCATGCAATCATCTGAATTTGAGCAAGAAGTACTACGTTTAACAAACGAATTTAGAGCAGAAAATGGACTGCCTCCCCTCACAATGAATGAGGAGTTGGCCAGGACTGCCGAGAATCATTCTGAGGCCATGGCCGAAGGAGATTTCTTTAGCCATACGGGTCTCAATGGGTCTGCGCCATGGGACCGGGCCGAAGAAGAGGGATATACCGCTAACTCCATGGGGGAAAACATTGCAGCTGGACAGACAACGCCAGAACAGGTTGTCGAAGCCTGGATCAACAGTCCTGGGCATCGGGAAAACCTACTCAACCCCAACTATACCGAGATGGGTGTAGGGTATGTTTATCTCGAAAATGATACCGGAAATGTGAACTACAACCATTACTGGACCCAGGTATTTGGTAGTGGCGATCTCACCCCTGATAGTCCTGCCCAAGACAGTCAAGGGAATGGCGTGGATGAGTCTATCTTTGAGCCGGTGCCTGAACCGGTGGCTGGAGATGATACGCCCACGGCACCAGAAAGAGTTTTAGAGCCTGATTTTGTTGGCAATGACAACAACAATGTTATTTATGGCAACTCGCAAAGCAACGTCATTCTTGGGTTAGCTGGAAATGACCAGATTAGGGCTCGTAGGGGAGATGATTTTGTCGATGGTGGTGCAGGAAGTGATCGTCTGTTGGGAAGTCTTGGGTCTGACATCCTGATTGGTGGTTTAGGTAATGATGTGCTTGTCGGTAGCGGAAACTTTAGCGCTGCTGACGGTGGCAGCGATATAGACATCTTGACTGGTGATGAAGGCGCTGATCGATTTGTTCTGGGTAACCGTAGCTTTGCTTTCTATGGGCTCGGTGGTGCAGAAGACTATGCACTGATTACGGACCTAACCGTTGCCGAGGGCGATATGATTCGGTTGAATAGTCAGGTTAACTATAGTCTAGGGGCAGCGCCTGCAGGCACTGCCAATGGCCAGGGGCTATTTATGCAAAAAACAAATGGTAGCCGTGATTTGGTAGCCGTTATTCAGGGTGCTGGTGAGCTGGCATTGACGGATGAGGTGTTTGTTTACGTATAGATAGTGTGCAAACTGGCAATGCAATTGTTGTGCATTCATGGTTTGCGACAAAAGCAATAAAGGGTAGGTGATTAGTGCCTACCCTTTTGATGAGGTCTGACTAATCTGAAATCGAGTCTAAAGAATGAGAATTTAATAACTTCCAAAATTTTTTTTAAGACAAAGTAGAACTCTGGGGAATAGATTATGAAGAAACAGTAGCTATGCTCGTAAAAATCTACTGTCCTGGTGTATTCATCCTCCACAGATGATTTTCGTTTGACATTGACTTATATGGGTACTCGACAGAAGATCCGCTGTTACCAACGCTGGATAACCATTGCCTGTTTGGGGAGCCTGGGGTGGTTGGGGTTATCGGTACCCGAGCTATTTGCTCAACCCTCATCTGCCCAAACCCCAACTACATCCTCTCAGCTATGCACTGATGAAACAGGCTTTTATTGGCGCAACCGAGTAACAACCCATGCCCATTGGAGTCAGCAGGCACTAAACAAAGGATATTTGCAGCCAGCTGCAGACCATTTAGCTAAAGCTCTGGAGTTAACTGGCACCATTGAAGATGGTGATACGAAGGCTCAAATTTTAGAAGAGTTTGTGGCGGAGTACAATGCTGTCGCTGGCTGGTTACTCCATGGGGTAGATCGTCTGGTGGCACTGGGAGATACTGATGCTGCGAAGACTGTACTATTATCCGCTCGTGACGCTGCCCAAGATCTACCTGTGGGCTATAGCGCCCTAAAAATAAAGATGCTGACCACCATTGCTGTAGACTATGCAGCGATTGAAGATACAGCGTCTGCTTTGGCGTTACTTTCGCAGGCACGGGTGATTGTTGACGCTAACATACAGGAAGCTGAATTTAAGGTGAATGCTCTGATAGCTATTGCCCAGGGCTATAACGAGCTTAGTGTCTATGAGCTGGCAATGGAGGTTGCGACCCAGGCGCTGCAACAGGTAGAGGTCGTTGACTATAGAGACTCTGTTCGGAGAGATCGGGCTGTTGCTGAAATTGCTACTATCTATGCTCAGGTAGGGGAACTAGACCGAGCACTAACATTAGCTCAGTCGATCGAACAGCCCTATTACCGAGAAAATACTATTGCTGATGTTGCATTATCAGCGGCTCAATCAGGTAAGCGTGTCCGGGCTGCCGATTTGGTACAACAGCTAACCCTTGACCAGCCAACAATTCGAGCACTTCAGGACATTGGTCTATATTTAGCCAGCAGTGGGTATCAAACAGAAGCGCGGTTCTATTTTAATCAGGTTATTGCGGCAATTGAGAAACACGGTTATCCAGGTCCTAGCTTTACCAGGACAATGGTAAAGGCTGGTTTTGCTGAGATAGTTTTGGACGCGTTAACTACCGCACCGAAGGGGAGGATTACGGTAGATGGCTTGATGGATATGGCCAGCCACTATGCCTCTGTGAACAATAATGCTGCTGCCAGTGACGTATTGCAACAGGCCCTAATAGCGGTGGCCTATGTGGAACAAACCTATGCTCAAAAAGAGCTATGGGAAGACATTCTCAAGCACGCCCTTAAGTTAGAAGATTATGACTTAGCTCTCTTGACGGTTGAAACCCTGGTGGATAAGGGGCATACCTTTGATGAGGAATCAAACTATGCCACCATTGCAGTGGCTGCTGCCAGGTCAGGCCAAATTGATATTGCCCTCAAGGTTACCGAACGTATTGACCCGAGTTATAGAACCTACACGCATCGGGCCTGGAGAGCAATTGCTGTGGCCTATGCTATTGCTGGCGACTTTGATGCCGCCTTTACCATGGCTGAAAAGACCCGGTCTTCTGCTGAGGCCTATGCCCGGGCATTGGTACACATTGGTTTGCAGCAGCGTCAGTTTGGGCAATTAGATGAGTCAGCCAAAACTATAGAGCGATCAATTCAGGTGGCAGAAGACTTGGCTGATAGCTCTATCCATTTACACTTAGAGGCGCTGAACGTTATTACGTTGGCACATTTCCAGGCTGGGCAACCCGATACTAAACTCTTTGGGCAGGTGTTGAGTATGGTGAGAGAGGTTGCGTCAGACTCTTATGAGTCGTTTACGTTGCAAACGGTGGTGAGTGGTTGGGTTGAAGCTGGCGAGTATGAGCTTGCCTTGCAGTTATTTGATGTAATTGCGCAAGTTAATCCTGAAAATCCTCTATGGAAAAATCTGTTGATAGAGCGCTTAATTAGAGAAGAAGGCTATGAAGCTGCCTTAGATATTATTGAATCTCGCGATGTTTCTCATATTGAAGTAGACGAGATGTTGAAAATAGCAGAACGTTTCCTTGAAATCGGACAACAGGACCAGGCGTTGAGGCTTTTGACCTATGCTTACAGCGCCCCAGACAGCGATACTCGACAGCTATTGCGGGTGGCAGAACTGTATGGCCAGCTAGACCAGACGGCCCAGGTATTACCGGTGTTAGCCAGGGCGTTTGAGGTGGCCCAGACGGTGCCTGGGGAGGAGTCCCAAATGCTTTATATCAAGGAAGATTTGGTCGTGGAGGATAATAACGATCGGGGTAGTCTCTATGGGGATATTGCGGTGGCCTATGGCAGGGTGGGAGAGTTTGACCAGGGACTGGCAGTGGTTCAGGCGTTGCAGGATGGGGACACCCGCGAACGGGCGATGGACCGTTTAAACTGTTATCGCGGTTTTTGAAGCCATCAGCAATGGCCTAGGGCAGGCTACAAACTTGTTTTTATGGGTTGGCGGCTAACGCGTAGGGGAACCTCCTGGTGATCCTGGGGGGCTCCCCAGAATTCGGCTAGGGTAGGGCCGGTGTTAGTTCTGCGATCGCAAAACCAAAAGTTTGTCCATTCATGGAATAGCACCCGTCGGCCCATGCGGGTAAACCAGTTCATGCCATGGCGCGACGCCCGATCTGGTTGTAAAAATGAACGCCACAGGGCCTTAGGCCGAGCCTGCAGCACAATCTCAATGAACTTCACCCATAGAAAAATGCGCCAGGGCGGCATGTGAACGGTTTCTAAAACCTGGTGTTTATAGTCCCACTTACGCTGGTCTAGCTGGATCACCCGGCGTTCAGAAGCCATGCGATAGTAGCCGGTCCAGCGATGGGGAGTCACGTAAAGCGACATCAGCTGGTCCGGGTCGTACCACAGCAGCTGTTTCAAAGACTGCACAAAGTCTCGATCCGTCACCTCAGCAAAGTCTGTTACCCAGGTAGCCAAAGAGAGAATGCCATGGTGTCGCAACAGCCGAATCGCCTCCCGATCCGTCGAGGTGGCACTGCCCTTACGGATTTTCTTCAGGGTGGCCTCATCCGTATTCTCCAT
>JAHQVZ010000307.1 GCA_019634055.1 Leptolyngbyaceae cyanobacterium MAG.088 | reverse complement strand
GGTCCTGGTATGATTTTTGACAACTTTTCATGATTTTTTACGGTGTATCATCCTCTAAAGATGGCACTGTATCTGAGTCATTAATGCTGTCTTGTTCTACATTTTCCTCGATGGTTTCATTCTGGCTGTCGTCCGTATTGCCATCTATGCCATTGGCCTCATCCTCTACAGACGGGACTGTATCTGAGTCATTACTGGTGTCTTGTTCTGCATTTCTCTCGATGGTTTCATTCTGGCTGCCGTCCGTATTGCCATCTATGTCATTGGCGTTATTTTCATCTTGGGCAATCCATTCATTGACTGAGCGCTCAATGCCGTTCTCGAGCTCTTTAGGCATAAGATAGATGTCTACCGGATTTGGCTCTACCACTTCATGGCTGGTCATTACATAGAGGGATGTGCCACTAAAGTCTTCATTGCCAACGGACAGCTTATAGTTTTCGTTATCTACTGTGAGTTGGATGGTGGCTGTGGGTTGGTCTAAACCATAGGTCTCTAGCTGGTTGGGGGTGGTGGTTATGGTTTCTTGGATGGAATCGCTAGTGATGATATTCAGTAAAAAAGCGACTGATGAGGGGGCGGCAGCAGCTTTTTCTGGCTCGGTCATTTGCCATGTATTGTCGGCTTTTGTAAACGAGAGGGTTTCATCATCTCTTTCAAGCGTAAATGCACTGATATCTGCCTCAGTAAACGTGTATAGTCTTTCTCCTTTACTTATTTGAGTGTCTTTTTGAGTTTCTACAATTGTGACGATAGTGACTAATGAGATCGCAACTCCCAGCAACATTGCAGTACTACGCTGTAATTTCATGATGTTTGCTCCTTAGCGGCGACGGAACCAGGTAATGCCCGCTCCCACTAGTCCAGCTAGGGGAAACACGAGTAGGGCTAACGTAATGACTAAAATCTGACGAGACACGTCCATGGTAATGCGGCGATTAGTAATTTCCTTAGGCCGGATCGATAAGAGTGAGTCGTCTAAATTACTCAGCCAAGTGACGCTGTTGAGAAATACATCTCCATTGAGTTGCTGATTAAATAGGCCATCAGTAGCAAAGGTGGCATTGCCGAGCACAACAAAGCGGGCTTCTTTATCTACTGTTGTTGATTCCTCCTCGTCGGTCGTTGATTCGTTTTTCTCGTCGTTAGCTGCTGTTTCCTCTGTAGATTCTTGCTCAGCAGTATTTTCCGTATCTTGGTCATCTGAGATAGTATTATCTCTTTCAGATGACTCAAGGTCAGTTTCGATATCTTCTGTTTCGGATAGCTCTTCCGACTCAAGGTTAGTTTCGATATCTTCTGTTTCAGTATCTGTTTCGGATAATTCTTCTTCGTCTGGGTTGGACTCCAGTAAGTCTAGTTGTTCTATGTCCTCTTCGTTGTCGGATATTGTCTCTGTTGTTTCTTTAGGAGAATTATTGGTGTCTCTAGTTAGAACAACACCAATATTGAAGGGGCCTTCTGGTGACTCTTGTGTGTCAACATTGAGCTCTCCTGTTTCGGAAAGTGATTCTGCGTAACTTTGGGCATTGCTGAGAAGGAGAGGAGTGGCTTCTACTCCATCCACTGGATCTATGATGACTGGGCGCGCTAGTGGATAAAACGAACGGCCATTATTAAACTCTGCAGCAATAGGATGATTGCCATAGGTTGTTACTAATGGTGCGGCTGGTCCCAGTCCGACAATTTGTCCAGTATTCGATGTGTCGACAATCAATCGTTCATCCAGGGAGACACCCCAGTCCTCTAGTAGAGCGTCTAACTCTGGCTCGGTTTGTGGATCAACCATGAGTAGCACGCTTCCCCCTTTATTGAGATAGGTTTTGAGAGCGTCAACCTCAGGTTCGAAAAAGGCTTGTTTGGGGCCTGCAATGACAACTGCATTCGCATCACTAGGAACCGTTGCGGTTTGATCTAGGTTTAGGGGTTCAACTGTAAAATTATCAGCTTCTAAAGCGGCGGCGGCTTGGGCATAACCAGAGGTACTGCCGTCAATGACAAATTCTTCATGGCCTTGAAGAAAATAAACGACGGCGTTGCGATCTCGTCCTATCTGGGCCAACTTATTTGTAAGGTCTTGTTCAGTTAAACCTTGAACACCCAAGGGTTGGACAAATATTTTATTGTTGCCAACTTCTAGCTGTACTTCACGACCCTCCCCACTCACATTAAATTCACGGGCAGCGGCTGGATCTTGAAACGGATTAATGTGTTCATAGGTGAGGTTGTCGTTAAATTTGCGATAACTTTCTAATAGCTGTTTATCGTTTGAGTTGAGTGTTGAGTCAAAAAGAACGACATTAACAGGCTGTTTTAGATTTTTAACAACCGAGATGGATTCTGGAGAGAGGGTGAATAAGCCAGCTTCAGTCAGGTCAATGCGAGGGGCATACTTTACGGTTAAAAAGTTGACAACTACTAAAATTAGTAGCATTGACAAGGTGGCTAATATGGCATTGGTGCCAGCTTGAGTAGACCGACTTTGCCAGAAGGTGCGATACCCAGAGCCACCCAGTACCAAACTTGCTAGCGTTAACACTAAACCTATTGCTAGTAGCGCAATCGCAAGGGTATTCCAGGTGTCTACAACACCAGATACGAGCCCCGCTGTGATTAAGGCCAATCCGGGCCATATTAACCAACGGAGATATTTACGAGAGGTAGATAGCGCTTTCATAGAATAAGGGGCAAAAAGAAAGGAAAATGATGGGGCTGATGTAGAGATGACTCACTAAAAACTAGACAATCAAAGCGCATAGCTGAATTCAGTTTCTCTGAAATCTAAAGGCTTCGATAGATTGAGCAGTTAAAAACAAACCTAAAACCACATAGGAGAGAAAGAGGATTAATCCACTAATATCAAGCACACCCTGGGTAAAGTTGTTGTAGTGCTTTAACAAGGAGAGATGGCTAATGGCTTCTCCTAGAGGACCTTGCAGACCACTGGCCACTCCTTCGATAACAAACAGGACTAAGACTAAAGCAAAGGTCAAAATGGCAGCTAGTACTGTGCTTTCAGTCAGCGATGAGATAAACATGCCGAGGGATAGAATGCCTGCTGCCATGAGGATCAGGCCACAGTGGCCTAAAAATAAAAACTTTAAATCAAAGGGAGGATCGGACGCATTTACTATCAATGATTCGAGTATTAGCAGTGGCAACACCATGGTGATGAAGAAGGTGACCACGCCCAGCAGTTTGCCAAGGGCAACGACCCAATTGGTGATGGGCGAAGTGGCCAATAGCTCTAGGGTGCCTTGTTTTCGTTCTTCGGTGTATAACCCCATAGATAGGGCTGGCAAGACAAACATGGATAGAGAGCCTAGTAATCCGAGATAAATCTGTGTGAATTCATAGGGGATATCGAGGGGGGCCGTCTGCAGACCTGCTTGATCGGCGAAGGCTGACTGAGCCAAAATACCGTCTGGACTAAAGACGAGGACGACTAAGAGAAATCCAGCCAAGAGCCAGAAAATAGTGGCAATGCCATAGGCTAAGGGGGATGCAAAGTAGCTTTGCAATTCTCGACGGTAGATGGCAAGGATGTTGCTAATAACGGTAATGATGCTATTCATCGCTATCCGATGGGCTATCTGTAGTTGGGGGCTCGGTTGATGTTTCTAATGCTGGGGAGATTGAGGTTTCCTCAGTGGGTGCTTTTGCTTCGTCTGGAGAGTCTTCGACGTTGCCAGAGTTATCGATGCTATCAGAGTCCTCGGTAATAGTAGGGACTTCGGCGTTACTAACCTTTTTGCCGTTACCAGAGTCTTCGATATCAGCGTCTTTATCTATGGCTATGGCAGCTTCTTCGGTAGTTAGGTTGATGAACACATCTTCAAGGCTGGCCCGATTGCGAGCCAGCGCATATAGGCCGAGATTGGCATTGACAATGGCTTGGGCTATATCGCTGCCTGGATCTTGCTCGGTGGCTGCCATTACCTGAAATCGGTGATGATTTTCGGCTAGGCCTTCATCCGGTAAGGATTTAATGGATTCTACCTGTTCCAGTTGATTGAGAACGGTTTTAGCCTGTTCTGGATCGCCTGCAATCTCAATGGCGTAGCCTAGCTGTCCGGCCAGGCGAGCGGTCAAATTCTCTGGCGTGTCGGTGGCGACGATGCGGCCCTGATTGATGATGGTGATGCGATCGCACGTCATACTCACTTCAGGCAAGATATGCGTTGAGAGAATGATGGTATGCTGCCCCGCCAGACTTTTGATCAGGTTACGCACATCGATAATCTGTTTTGGATCGAGGCCCACCGTTGGTTCATCCAAGATAATGACGGGTGGGTCATGGACAATCGCCTGAGCGATGCCCACCCGCTGTCGAAATCCTTTGGAAAGCTTACGAATTAAAACAGTTTTCTTTTCGCTCAGATTGCAACGTTCCATGGCCGAGGCCACCTGCTGGTTGCGATCGCCAATGGGTAGGCCCTTGATCCGAGCGACAAAATAGAGAAACGCCTCCACAGTCATATCTGGATATAACGGTGGTGTTTCAGGCAGGTAGCCAATGTTTTGGCGTACTGCCATCGAATTGCTATGCACCTCATGGTTGGCAATTCGGGCCGTGCCGCTCGTCGCTGGTAAATAACCCGCCAAAATGCGCATGGTAGTGGTTTTACCGGCACCATTGGGGCCTAAAAACCCTAAAATTTCACCAGGCTCTGCTTTGAAGGACACATCGCTAATAGCAACGGTCGAGCCGTAAGCTTTGCTAAGCTGCTCTACCTCAATCATGGTTTACCCAACAGGTCCAATAGTCTAGATGCTAAATATCAATTGATGGCGATTAATGCCGCTTGACCATTCTGCCACTGAATTTCATAACGGTGGCTACGAAATTGTGCAACTCTAAAAACATCTGCCAAGTTAGTCAATACAATTAATATCCCTGAAAACGTAATTTTTCCAAGCTAACCTGACGTGCCAATGTCCTGAGACATTAGAACATTGGCAATACACAGCAAAGAACGCATCCGCCTATCATGACTGGCAATAATCTAGGCCCTGAGCACTCTCTCACATTTCTCTATTATTTTGGGACGACTACATTACTCACCATTGTGCTGGCTAGCATAGTATTGCATTTAAGCCCCATGAGTGGAGTCCCCAACCAGATGGGGTTAGTAATGGGTCTGGTGGGTGGTGCAATAGGGTTGTACTTTAATCGCTCCATTACCCTCAAGCAGCCAATCAAAGGGCATAAGATATTTCTAAACCAAATTGGCCAGCCCCTGGCTGAGTTGGGGTATACCCAGGTAGACGATGATAGTCTGCCTGCTGATGTTGTGGTCTATACCCGTAGCAATCTGCGGGGAGTGTTATCTGGCAAGGTTTATATTCGCTTAGATGCAAAAACGGCCTATATCACGAGTCGGGCTGTTCACATCCGTGGATTGAAGCAGAAGCTCTGACGATGGCGAAACCTAAAAAGCAAAAGTTTCCTCATTTGCTAGGGTCCAAATGGACGGCCCAGCAACGCACCATGGGATGGCGACATTTTCAAGTTACAAATCGTAAAAACGAAGGCAAACTTGTATTTGCAGAGCTGGTTGCCGCCTGTGATCCGACTATTCGATTTTGGATTAATGCCAATGTTCTAAAGAATCGGCAGCTATGGCAAGCCGGATGGCAAACCCTGGATCAAATAATTGATGGTCAAAGCAAAATTGATGGCATATCTTAACCATTCCTCTTAAGGTATGGCGTTACTATGATGTTTGAGTAATAATCTTTACAGAAGGCGTATCAGATTTGTTAATTGATTATTCCAGTCAATTACTGAATGGCATTCACTAAAGGTTCTGTTTAAGCTATTGATGGTTTGTGTCTCTCGAGTTGTTTCATAAACCCTTTGGATTGTTTAGCTTAAGTGCGATTAATGTACAGTTCAAATGCTTCCGAATCTGAATTAATGAAGGCGGTTTTACAACCTCTGTTGAATGATTTTCAGCATTGGTTTGGTCGCTCCATTAGTTTATTAGAGTCCGAGACTATCGATTTTCTGGGTGAACATGGGCAGCAGGATTTACTCGATCGGGTGCGTCAAGCTCAGCAACTGGTAAGTGTATCCCAGTCATTATCTCAAGCTACTGGTAACCAAGCAGGTGTAGATATGGCTGTTGTGATGTCTTGGCATCAGTTGGTTCATGAGTGTTGGAATGTGGGTATCCGCTTTCGACAGCAGCAAGCCCAAGTAGCCCCAAGCAAACTCAAAGAGGATAATTAGCGCAATCGCTTTTCCCTATGCTGCATTTACTCTATATCTTCGCTTTCACCGTCCTAGCCATATTGGCAATTGTCAATATGGTTCGTAATCTCATTAGTCTGGGTATTGAAACCCGCCGAGGTCCTGGAAAAAGAATTGAGTCTAGTCCGAGAAAGCCCCGTCGCGTACCTCACCCTGAACTTTTGGATAGTGATGGTAATGTTTTAGACGAGCCCCTGCTAGTCATGCGTTCAATTTCTATAAAGGATGCTCGTGAGCAATTGGATGCAATCTATGAATCATCGGGTGGAGGAAATTCCATGGATGATAAAAAGGACGATTAGTGTCTTTTAAGTACGGCTTAATTAATCTTTTGCGTCTGTAGCGTAGTGCAGTTATTCAAAAGCTGTACTACGCTTTAGGCTTTTTGGGGATTTTGTAAGAGGTCTGTTTGGCAAAAGCCTGTAAGACAACCTCTGAATAAGGTATGAGTTTCTGAAGGGTTAGGGGATATAAAATCCTCGCTCCTAAGCAAAGGGCACTCGGATTTCGTGTATATGTAACTCCTAAGTCTTAAGGACGCTTACTCTAGTAAATTCTTGGTCGCCATTTCGTTGAAGAGTTCTGTGGCTTCTTGCTGGATAGTGTTGTATTGCTCTAAAACGGGTGCTACCTCAGCCGTTTCACGTTCAACGTAGTCGTAGAATTGTACAAAGATGCGTTCTACTTCTTCATAAATCAAACTTAGTTTTTGGTTAAGCCGATCGGTAACATCGCCTTTAAATCGGGTTTTTTCGTTATCCAGGGCGCGTTCAAACTTGGTAATAATGCGTTTGCGCTGCCAGGCAATGCCAATGGCCAGGGTAATGACTCCAATGCCTGCAAAGGCAATGCCGATGGCGCTCATGATGGTTTCGGCAACTGCAAACTCCACGATGTGGAGGATGGTGCCGGCTATGGCCACAAAGGCTCCACCGACAATTTCAGCGGCCATGCTTTCTGCTTCAGAACCCAGAGTGCGGGCTAGACCTTCATCGGTGAGTAGAGTGCTGACTTTGGCTTTAACGCTTTCGATCACTTCCTGCCGCCGTTCCAAAATTTTGATGGAAATGGCATTGCTTTGCAGTTTATGGGTCTGGATGGAGTTGAGGTCATCGGTTAACCCTTCTAGCAGTTGCCGAATGCCATCGACGAAATGTTGGGCGCCTTCATTGGAGAGTTCTTCGAGCGATGTTTTGAGTTCTGTCTGGCAGCGGTCTTTGAAATCGTTGATCCAGGCCTGGAGGGAGGCCTCTTTGTTAAAAAGGCCAACAAAAGAACGGCGCATCACCGTCATCACGGAAAGGCTGTCGCGAAATTCTAGCTTGATGCGACTGGCAATGGTGTCGTAGCGGTCGGAGAGACGGCTGACCAGGGTGTTGATTTCGGCTTGAGATCGCACCTGTCCCCCTTTAATCTGCTGCTGAATTCGTTCTGCTGTGGCCCGATCTTCCTGCAACTGCTGATGCAATGTTTGGATATCATCGGCCAGCATCTCGATCAGCTTGTGGGTGGTGCTGCTCACAGAACGCAGTTTGACTTTATAGCTTTCCCCGGTGGAAACCATGTCCCGAATATATTGGCGTACGGGGGCAAAACCGCTATTTTCCGTATCGCCTTCAAATTCCATTTCCGCTGAGGTGGCGAATACCATGGGGTTAGGAATCTGTTTTTGGATGGCGTAGTCTCGTACCTGTTGAACATTGGTGGTCAGATTGTCTGGGCGCAGCAAATCGGCCTGTTGCAAAATAAACACCACCTTTTTGCGCCAGTTCACGCTGACATAGTCCAAAAAGTCCCAGGCACTCTTCTGGTAGGGGTTTTTAGCAAAGAGGACAAAAAACGTCAGGTCGCTATTGGGAATGTAGCGTTCCGTAATGACCTGGTGCCCTTCTACCAAAGAATTAGTACCCGGTGTGTCCACAATGGATACATCTTGCAAAATATCAATGGGGCGCTTTAGCTTACGTAAGTGGGGTTCGACTTGTTCAACGGTTTCTTCATCCCCATAGACAATTTGTTGAATCGAGTCGGTACAGGGGGCAATGTCCGTAGCGCAAACTTCAGCATCCAGCAGCGCATTTACAAAGCTGCTTTTCCCTGCCTTGACTTCCCCCACCACTACAAATAGAAAGGGTTCATCAATATTGCGATGCAGGCTAAAGGTCTTTTCAGCCAGGTCAGGATTATTAATGCTGGTGGCCAGTGTTTGCATCCGCTGGAGGAGTTCAGCCAGAGCCGTACGATAGGTCTGCAATTGCGGATCGATGATCGTTTTTGGTGCTGCTGCTGTGGCCATGGCCTGTTCCTACATTACCGCTACTACAGTGTACAGAGATTACTGGGCAGGGAAAGAATTGGACGATTTAACTTAAGACGTTTGGCTGATCAACGGTGAATAGTGAGTGGTGAATGGTGTTTGACTGTAGACTCTTCCAAAGTGAATGACTTTTTGGATAGCCTCCCTTACCGTTCAGCACTG
>JAHQVZ010000306.1 GCA_019634055.1 Leptolyngbyaceae cyanobacterium MAG.088 | reverse complement strand
GTCTCTCAGGAAACCCGCGCTGCGGAAGACCCTGAATTCGAAACGTTCTACACCAAGAACATTCTGTTAAACGAAGGTATTCGTGCGTGGATGGCCTCTCAGGACCAGCCCCACGAGAAGTTTGTATTCCCCGAAGAGGTACTGCCACGTGGTAACGCTCTCTAGTAATTACATTTCGGGTCGTGACCAGCAATCTACCGGCTTTGCCTGGTGGTCTGGAAACGCTCGTCTGATTGATCTGTCCGGTAAGCTGCTGGGTGCCCATGTTGCCCACGCTGGTCTTATTGTCCTTTGGACTGGTGCGATGACCTTGTTTGAGGTCTCTCACTTTGTGCCTGAGAAGCCACTTTATGAGCAGGGCTTCATTCTTTTACCTCACCTGGCTACGTTGGGCTGGGGTGTAGGTCCTGGTGGTGAAATTGTTGATACATTTCCCTACTTTGTAGTCGGTGTACTTCACCTAATTTCTTCTGCAGTTCTTGGCTTGGGCGGTGTTTATCACGCTGTTCGTGGTCCTGAAACCCTTGAAGAGTATTCCAGCTTCTTTCAGCAGAACTGGAAAGATAAGAATCAGATGACCAACATCATTGGTTATCACCTGATTCTTTTGGGCTGTGGAGCCCTGTTACTCGTATTCAAAGCCACGTTGTTTGGCGGTGTTTACGATACCTGGGCCCCTGGTGGTGGTGATGTTCGTGTGATTACGAATCCCACCCTTGACCCGGCTGTTATCTGGGGCTATGTAGTTGGCGCTCCTTTTGGTGGCGACGGCTGGATTGTCGGCGTTGACAGCATGGAAGACATCATTGGTGGCCACATCTGGATTGGTTTAATCTGCATCTCCGGCGGTGTGTGGCACATTCTGACTACACCTTTTGGTTGGGCACGTCGTGCTTTCGTATGGTCCGGTGAAGCTTATCTTTCCTACAGTTTGGGTGCGTTGTCCATGATGGGCTTTATCGCATCCTGCTTTGTGTGGTTTAACAACACTGCTTATCCCAGTGAGTTCTTTGGCCCTACTAATGCTGAGTCCTCCCAGGCGCAGGCCATGACCTTCTTGGTTCGTGACCAACGTATGGGTGCCAACATTGGTTCTGCCCAAGGTCCTACTGGTCTTGGTAAGTACCTGATGCGCTCTCCTACTGGTGAGATCATCTTCGGTGGTGAGACCATGCGTTTCTGGGACTTTGACGGTCCTTGGCTATCTCCCCTGCGTGGTACTAATGGTCTTGACCTGGATAAGCTTAAGAACGACATTCAGCCTTGGCAAGTACGTCGTGCTGCTGAGTACATGACTCACGCTCCCAACGCGTCGATCAACTCTGTAGGTGGCGTTATCACTGAGATTAACTCTGTTAACTTTGTGAATCCTCGTCAGTGGTTGTCTACTTCTCACTTCGTTCTTGGCTTCTTCTTCTTGGTTGGTCACCTATGGCATGCGGGCCGCGCTCGTGCTGCTGCAGGTGGTTTCGAGAAGGGTATTGACCGTGTAAACGAAGCTGTATTGGGCATGGACGATCTAGATTAGGTTCTAATCTGAGTTTGTCTAAAAAAGGCCGTTACCCATGGGTAACGGCCTTTTTTATTTGGGTCGATGTTTGAATAGGCATCCTTGTCAATACGCAAAGCCGATGATCATGGTGACTAAAACGGTTTTAAGATATTCGGTAACTATTGTTGCGATCGCTAAGTTATGAGGTTTCTGAGCTTTGTTTATTGGCAGCGCTGGCTGCTAAGTTGCTTGTTGGCATGTGTCTTACTCCTGGGGTTTAGCAATCCGGCCCAGGCCACTAGCTTCGACCGGCAAAACTTACGACAGCAAGATTTTTCGGGTCAGGATTTGCGCGGTAATAACTACACTCGGACCGATCTGGCCGAAACCGATCTAAGCAATACAAATTTAGTTGGCGTACGTCTGTTCGACGCCAATCTAACTAGAGCCAATTTAGAAAACGCCAACTTATCTGGGACCACCCTAGATGGTGCCCGCCTCATTCGCGCCAACCTGAAAAATGCCATTCTAGAAGGAGCTTACGCCTTTAGTACCGATTTCCGTAAAGCAGAGATCGAAGGGGCTGACTTCACGGATGTGGACTTAGACCCAAAGGTTAATGACATGCTGTGCGAAACCGCGATAGGTGTCAATCCTGTCACGGGTCGTGCCACCAAAGACACACTTTATTGTCCTTAAGCTTTCTTGCCCTTAGCCATACCCATGGGTGGCAAGGAAATCTAACGAAATATCCGTCTGCGCTGTCCCATTGGCAACATGATTACCCAGATGGGTAAAGCGCTCCACATATTTACCTAAGATGTCACCTTCAAGGTTAACCGCATCATTAGGCTGTAAATACTGCAGATTCGTTTCGTCGTAGGTAACTGGAATAACCGCGACCTTAAACCAGTCGCCGGTCGCACTACAGTCAGCCACCGTCAGGCTAATGCCATTAACACTGATGCTACCTTTAGGAACGATGTAGCGTACCACCTGACTTTTGGGAACTGTAAAGCTAATTTCCCAGGCGCTACCAGTGTTAATAATTTCGCCAACATAGCCCTGACCATCAACATGGCCAGTTACAAAATGCCCACCAATTTTAGAACCTACCCGCAAGGACGATTCTAAATTGACTGGACGCTCTGGGGGAAGATGCCCTAAAGTAGAAAGCTTTAAGGTTTCAGGAGAAGCCGTTACCACAAAGCCCTTTGGCAAAATAGTTGCAACGGTCAAGCAAACACCGTCTACAGCGATACTATCTCCCAAAGCAATATCTGACATGATTGAGTCACACACCCCTAGACAGTCAATCTGTAAGCGATCGTTATCGAGGGTTTGAAGCTTTCCTAAAGCCTGAATTAGTCCAGTAAACACGTTCTTATGATGATCCTCAGGGCACAGCTGCTAACTACTGATCTACCAGCCAATTGGCAGAGGCGAAATTATTGGCACACAGTTTAGCCTTATGGCGTAACTATGTAGGTTACAAGAATGAGTCTGTAGATAAAGATTTTTAGAGTCTAAATAAAGATTTTTATGCAATAGACAACAAGCCGAGCGGACTCTTTTAGCTTAGAGATGGAATATTACTTACCATTAGTCGCTTAATACGTACGCTTGTGCAAAAGGTCTTTCTATTTCCGACCGTCACATTTCTCAAATAGGTTGACACAGCTTAGATAATTTTCAGGTGTTACATTCTATGTATTGGGTCAGATTCCTGCGGAGCCAAGAGGATTAATATCCATGATCGAAATGAAAGTTGCTGGCATTGCATTAGACGCAGTTTCGCGCAATCCTGTGATTTTGCTACGTGATGCGTCTGAACGACGAGCACTGCCTATTTTTATTTCTAATGAGCAGGCCCGCGCAATTATCGTTGCCTTAGAGAATGAGGCATCCGTGCGTCCCATGACCCATGATTTATTTGCCAATTTGCTTGACGATTGGGAACTGACGCTGGATCGAGTGGTGATTCATTCCTTAAAAGACAATACCTTCTACGCCACCATGACTCTCAAAAATGGAGAGCTCACGAAAGAGCTTGATTCCCGCCCCAGTGATGCTATTTCAATTGCATTGCGGATGGGGGCTCCTATTTGGGTGATGGAAGAAGTCGTTGCGGATGCGTCCATTCCGGTGGACCGCGAAGCTGATGAAGCTGAGAAAGAGGCCTTTCGGGATTTTGTCTCGAACCTTAGTCCGTCAGATTTTGCGCAGCAAGGTCGTTCCAATCAGTAGGCCTAAAGCTTCAGTAGGTCTAAAGCTATTAAAAGCTATTAAATATTGCGGGCATCCGTTGAGCCCATGCACTATCGACGTTTTGGTAAAACTGAGCTTAATCTGTCCGTATTTTCCTTAGGGACCATGCGCTGCCTGGACAATGCAGACGCGATGCATCAGGTTTTGACTGCCGCGATCGCACAGGGAATCAATCATATTGAGACGGCCCGAGGCTATGGCAAAAGCGAGCACTACATTGGTCAGACCTTAGGCAGTTTTAAGCGCTCAGAATTGGTGTTAACCACAAAGTTATTACCCGGTAGCAATGTTGAGCGACTCATTGACGACTCCCTAGAGCGGTTGAGTACCGACTACATTGACTGCCTGGCCATACACGGTGTCAATACGCCTGAGCATCTGCTGCAAATCGATGACATGATGCCAGGGTTAACCCAGGTGATTCAAGATGGGCGCGTACGCCATGTGGGCGCTTCCAGCCATGGTTCATTGGAGGTGGTGATAGGTGCGATCTCCCATCCCATCATCAGCTTTATTAACCTGCACTATTATTTTTTCAATCAACGTAATGCCGCTGCCATTGAGATCGCCCATCAACAAGATCTTGGCATCTTCATCATTTCTCCCGCCGACAAAGGTGGACGGCTCTACACCCCACCGACAAAGCTAAAGCAGCTTTGTCAGCCCTTCGACCCACTCCTGCTCACCTATCGCTGGTTGTTCAGCGATCCACGCATCACCACCCTGAGTGTGGGTCCAGCCATGGCCGCTGAACTTGACTGGCCATTGCAAGTGGCCAATCAGACAGCCCCCTTAACTGAGGCAGAGCAAACCGTCTTAACGAAATTAGCCCAGGCAGCCCAATCGACGCTCGGCACTGAGCAATGCCAACAGTGCTATGAGTGTCTTCCCTGTCCAGAAGCCATCCATATCCCAGAAGTACTCAGGCTGAGAAACCTCGCCATTGCCTACGATATGACCAACTTTAGCCAGTATCGCTACGGCATGTTTGAGCGAGCGGGCGATTGGTTTCCAGGCCGTAAAGGTAGCCGCTGTAATGATTGCGGCGATTGCCTGCCCCGGTGTCCAGAGCAGCTCGATATTCCCCAACTTCTACGAGATACCCACCAGCGGCTCAAAGGATCTGAGCGTCGGCGATTATGGAGCGATTAGCGACCCCGCCCCTAAACCGAGGTAGCAAGGCATATGTAGCAAGCGCTACAACGATTGATATCCCTAGAACAGAACAACGTAAGACTTAACAGATAGCAACAACTGAGTATCGATTCATCTCGGCAATCTTAAGTTCTTCCAACAGGTACATAGAGACTCCTTACAAGTACGTTAACGTTTATGCCTGTCCGCTCTGTGGCAGCCTAACTCACCTTTGAGGCTCATTGTTTATGGTTGCGATTCCGCAAACACAGGTATCTACCTTAGAAAAACGCAAAACTGACGATCGCGTAGCCGTTTTGCTCATGGGATACGGCGAAGTAGAAAGTTACGAAGATTTCGCCAACTACAATGAGCAAGCGCTTAATTTATTAACCGCTAAATTTGCTCCGGTCCCTACCTGGATCTATCCTCCCTTGGCTAAACTTTTAGCCCTATTTGATCGACACGAGTGGGACCATCAACACGATCATTTTATTTCCCCCCACAATGCCATCTTTGAAGGTCAGCGTGAGGGCATTGAACGCCATTTACAAGCCAAGTGGGGTGAACGTGTCAGCGTTTTTAAGGCGTTTAACTTTTGCGCCCCATTTTTACCCCATCAGGTACTAGCTGACATTCAAGCCCAGGGCTTCACTAAGCTATTGATCTATCCCCTACTGGTGGTAGATTCTATTTTCACCAGTGGCATTGCTGTTGAACAGGTCAACAAGGCCTTAGCTAACACATTTAACGGCGAAAACGATCATTGGCTAGAAGGTACGCGCTATATGCCGTCCTTTTATGACCAGCCTGACTACATCGATTTACTTGCCCGCCAGGTAGAGGAAAAAATTCAGCAGCATTTAGCCGTTGCCCACCTGCCATCCCAAACCGGCATCGTGCTTATGAATCACGGCTGTCCTCACAAGGCCAAGGGATTTACCTCGGGTATTACAGAAAGCCAGCTACTCTATGACGCTGTGCGAGAACGGCTGATCTATAACTATCCGCTGGTTTCCATTGGCTGGCTCAACCACGATACCCCCATGATTGAGTGGACCCAGCCCAACGTCACGCTGGCAGCTCAAAACCTGATGGATCTTGGCGCGACATCCCTGGTCTTCATGCCCATTGGGTTTGTCACCGAAAATCATGAAACCTTATTGGATGTGGAGCACATCATTGGTCATCTAAAGCGAAAGCGCCCCGATGTCACCTATGTGCAAATGCCCTGCATTAATGACAACGACGACTTTCTAAAACTGGCCGCTGGCTGGGTTGATGGCTTAATTTCAGATCTAATAGGCGAGCAGGGTGTGGCTGTCAATCAGAAGCATCGTCTTGCCGCTGCCGATGAGGTCAACCCAGATCATCACCATGGCGAACAGGGCCATCACCATCACGATGGACATCACCATGGCGAGCATAGCCACAACCATGGTGAACATAGCCATAGTCGTCAGTCACACCATGTCCATTGAGCTGACTAGTAACAACTGTGCCAATTAGGTAAAAATGATAGGCAGTGTCTTCTCACTGTCTATCATTTTTTATGGGTGTTTTTGAGCAATCAGTTTTTATTCGTGCCAGCGCGACCACAGTAGAACGATGTATTTGCGATCGCACCATCATGCATCAATGGCTAAATCCCGCCCTACGCTGTGAACCAGTAGGCGAAACCTGGAGCACTGACCTGAATAGCCAGACACGATTCATAATCCAAATTCCGCTACTGCAGCCCAGCTTAATTAGCACAGTAGTAGAGCGCGGCCCAGGGATAATCGTATGGGCATTCTCAGGCTTTTTTATCGGCAAAGACCGGTGGGAATGCGCCCCAGAAGACTCTGGGACTCGTCTATTTAATCGATTTGAATTTGAAATTCCAAATCCGCTTGTATCCTTTGGGTTCAATAAATTTGCCGCGCACTGGACCAAGCAAGACATGGAATCACAGCTACAGCGACTGAAACAAGTAGCGGAACGATTGAGCTAAATTTGCGCTGGAGAATAAGACTCGATTTACCTTGATCTCCAGCGCCTGCACTTCGCTACTGGGCCAAATTAATCGATGGTGCTTCCATAAAGCCATCTTCCTGTAACACCACACCAATCAGGCCCTTATCTTGGTTAATACATTCAGGCTTCTTGGCATACTGGCATACCCTGGCATATAGCCGAGCACGGGTACCGGTTGAGCCATTAGCAAATTGCACAACGTCATTGGCCACTGTAACGCCACACACAGGACAAGTCTGTTCTTGGGAAGAAGTAGTCATAATTTTCACTCGATTTTGATAAGATTCACCAATCGTAACTAGGTGACCCCCTATACAAGTTAAGTAGTTTTACCCATTTCAGCCACCCAATTTGTATCGTTTAACAACAAAATTGAGCAATAGTGCCCATTTAAAGCATTGCTAAATAATTAGGCTTGCAAGCTATCTACACAGCTGTCAGGTTAATTTCTGGAAAAAGGTCCTGCTCCACTCAGGGCTGCCATCAGATTTTCAGGCGGCTCCACTGACTTAAATAGTCTGACAGGTCTAAAAAGCTTGACTTGTAGCAGACTTGCCACGCTTTTTATCAAAGTGTGAAATCATAGATAGTACATGACTGGTTTTTGACTAAGCTCCATCTGGCGAGAATTTGGAGCCCATCGATACCAGCTTTTTATTCTGAGAGCAGATAAACTCACTCGGTTCACCAAGAGTCTTTTTATGAACTCTGAGGCTACCCTTAATCAACTCAAGCTCACTTTACCCGAGGGGCAAATGCCATCTAGCTATGGCGTTTATTTCAAAAACACTCTGGTGGCCCTTTGTCACGCTCTAGAAGACCATATTCTAGAGCAGCCTGATGAAGCGGCGGCGACCACCGCCAAACCGCTGGTGCTGGTGACGTTTCAACAGGGAAAGTGGTATTTACAAGAAGCTGACCGTTACCAGGACATTGCCCATCGCTCAGAACAAATTGCGATCGCAGCTGTGCCTGACAGTGGTTTTGGTGACCATGCCACCAGCAAGCTAGCCAACGTAGATTTGATCGATCTCAATAGCGATGATCCCCTCATCCAGGAGTGGAACCTGATTATCCTGGCACCGGGCTATGCCTCCATGGTGCTATGCCATGAACTTTCTGACGATGACTACCGTAGCGATAGCATTCCAAATACGGATGTTGAACGCAAGTTTTATGGTCTTTGGACCTTTGCTCGTAAGCCCGTAGAAGCCGCTGCACAAATTTTGATTGACCGGATGCGGCCCTATAATGCCCCCCTGTGCGATCAGCTGATGGAGCGTTTTAATGCCTTGCAACAATCCCCCGTTAAGGGCACCACTGATTTGAGTGGTGTGGTATCGCGGGTGGTCAATTATTTGCAAAGCAGCCAGCAGCAGTTAGTGACCGTTAATCGCCAAACTCGCGAACTGTGGGAACTAGAGGGGCAAGCGTCCAAGCTGAATCGCAACCTGGCGGCCAATAAGCTACAGGCGTTTTTGAGCATGGCTCAAAAAATTGACCGTCGGGACCCATTCAATCCTGTGGCCTCCTTGCAGGTTTCTGCTCTGGCAGAAACCCTGGGGCAACTTCTGGATCTGCCCACCCTGCAGCTCCGGCGTCTGCGACTGGCGGGGTTATTGTTTCGCATTGGTTTAGCCGAAGCGCCCAAGGAATTTTTTCAACAAACCTCCGATCAGCTAGACCAGGCAAGTTTGGTATTCTGGCGCGATCGCGCCGCCCTGGGAGGCCAACTACTGTCGTCGATGCCTGAATTAGCCCCCATTAGCCGCATTGTTACCCACCAACTGGAATATTGGGACGGCAGCGGCACCCCCGACGGCCTTAAAGCTGAAGCCATACCCATTGAATCTAGAATTTTAGGTCTGGTCGCCCATTTTCAAGAACTGACTGAACCCAGGGGCGAGCGAGCGGCTATGACCCTGGGCGAAGCATTGGCCGCCTGCGAAAATCTCAGCGATCGCAACTTTGACCCTAAACTCGTTGATTCCTTTAGTACAGTCATCCGCCTTGCTGAGATGGACATGCTACAGCTACCGCAGCGCCCTAGCCAACAACCCACCGTCTGGCTCGAAGACATTAGACCGCAATCGCCTAACGATACAGAACAGTCCATGCCCAGGGAGATCACCCCATGACCCCGTCAGAGATTAAAGCAATTTTGCAGGGGCATAACAAAAACCTCATGGGCGCAGATTTAGCTGGCATAGACTTGAGCAACGCCAACCTGGCCCAGGTCAACCTCAAAGGAGCCAACCTTAACGGCACCATTCTCAAACAGGCCGATCTGCGCGCTAATTTACGGGGCGCTGACTTAATGGGGGCCAACCTGACGGCTGCCGACATGCGTAATGCCGACCTCAGGGGGGCCATACTAATAGAGGCCAATACCACCAATATCAGCCTTGCTGGCGCTTTTTTAGCCGGTGCCGTTTTAAGCAATCTCGATTTAGCCGCTGTCGATTTACGCGGAGCCGATTTACGCGGAGCCAATTTAACGGGCTGCAGCCTTCGCAAAGCTGATTTAGGCAATGCCAACCTGGCAGGCATAGACCTATCTGGAGCCGACTTAGAAGAAGCCAACCTCAGTGGAGCGGTGATGCGAGGCGCTAACTTAACCCAAGCCAATCTGCTGTGTGCTCATATGGACAATACCAACCTTGATGGAGCAACCTTAACCGGCGCTTGCCTGACTGGCACACCCTTAGCCAGCCCTGATTAAACGCCCAGTAAAACCTGCTTTCAAAAAAAGACACCATCAGTTTTTAGCAATACATATCCATGAGCACTCAAACCAAAGGTAAAACTGTCTTTCTACTCACATCTATGGTGGGCTGGCTCTTGAGTGGTGGCGCTTTGATCTATCTAACACCATTCTTAGCCAACCAAGTATCTCCCTCTGATACAACACATCTATGGATGGAAAATCTCATGCGCGGGGGATATAACCCTACCCTTGCCTTACTGGGTGGTGGCAGCATTTTAGCCCTGACAGTCCTAGGCAATGCTGTCTGGTACAACTTTTTTGAAGGCAAAGCAGAGGGTTCCACCACAGATAAACCCTCGGCAAAACGACATCATTAAACAACTAATTTCGGTTATATCCCCTCAGCAAATGTTCATTTCGCTGAACATTTGCTGATATGTTTTGGGAACAATGCTTTAGCATGAACCATCACCAGACGTAACCGATCCATCCGGTTCAATTTATAAATTTCTACAATATTTTAACCAAAAGTAATATTATATACAGCGTTCTGCTCTAAAATTAAGCTGAAATTCAGTTGACAATTCAATCCTTAAATTAATGCTAGGCAAGACAAGCTGGTAACTCACTGCAAAATCTATTCTGCTTTTTTACCTTGCCTTAACCAAAGAAAAATTTGTCCTTAATCAGGCAATTAACTTGCCTTAATTTTGTGTAGCTACATTGCTTCGTGGCCTGAATAAATAGCCACGGAGTGTGTAGTTATGGTTAAGTTCGCTCAATTTTTTGGCACAGTAGCTGCAGTAGCCGCTGCTGGTGCTCTTACTGCTACATCTGCAGTCGCACAGAGTATTGCTATCGACGGGTCTAGTACTGTTTTCCCCATCACTGAAGCGATGGCTGAAGAGTATGCCCTTGCTGGAAATTCTGCAGATATTACTGTTGGTGTTTCCGGTACTGGTGGTGGTTTCAAGAAGTTCTGTGCTGGTGAGACTGTTATCTCTGACGCTTCTCGTCCCATCAAGGACACAGAAAAAGAACTGTGTGCAGCTGCTGGCATCGAGTACATCGCTGTTCCTGTTGCCTACGATGCTCTAACTGTTGTTATCAACCCCGCTAACACTTGGGCAACTGACCTCACTGTTGAGCAGTTAAACGCTATTTGGGATCCTGCTGCTGAGGGTGTTATCACTCGCTGGAACCAGATTGATCCATCTTGGCCTGCTGAAGAAATTGGTCTATATGGTCCTGGTACTGACTCCGGTACTTTTGACTACTTCACTAAGAAGATCAACGGTGAAGAAGGTGCTAGCCGCGCTGACTACACTGCTAGTGAAGACGACAACGTACTTGTACGTGGTGTTGCCAGTGACCCCTATGCCCTTGGTTACTTCGGTCTAGCTTATTACCTAGAGAACCAGGAAATTCTTGGTGCTGCTGACATCTTCAACGGCGAAGAGTTCATTGAGCCCACTGTAGAAAACGTTGAAGCTGACGTCTATAAGCCCCTTGGTCGTCCTATCTTCATCTATGTAAACACTGCAGCTCTATCAGACCCCAGTACTGGTGTTGCTGACTTCGTTTCTTTCTACCTTGAGCAAGCTGCTGAAGGTGAGTTGATTCTTGAGGTTGGTTACGTTCCTCTGCCTGCAGATGCAACCGACACTACTCTCGAAGCTTACGACACTGAAGCAAACACTATCTTCAACTAATTGTTGATTAGCGTTTGATTTCATCCTTAGGGCATTTACTTTGTTATGCCCTAAGGATAGGTGTTTTAAGCTTTTTCACATTTTCACACGCTCAGTGTGCATCAACCATTTTTTGCCTTGGGGGAATGTTCGCTCCTCCAGGGCTTCCTTCTATACAGTTCCCTCGCTTTTTCACATGGTTAGTGTTAAGCCTTCAGATGCCGGTAATCCTCTGGTCAGAATGGCAAAAAGCCTGATAATGCAGCCAATTTTATTTATTCAGGCACTACCATACGTCACTGCTCAGCTTTCTACCTTCGGACTTAGTTTTCTCAAGCGCCCAGTCGTATGGATGGCCTTAGGTGTTCATGGAGCCTTGCTACTCCTACCTGCTATTGATTTGTCCGCGCCTAAGGTAGAGGAGGTGGTAGACGAGACTGAACCTGAAGAATTAACCATTGAAGCCGTTAGTCTCAGTGACATTTTGGCTCCACCAGAACCGGCTCCACCCCCACCCGAAGAACCCCAAGCACCGCCTCCAGAAGCGGCTCCTCCTCCAGCCGTTGCGGCTCCTCCCGTGCTCACAGAGGTACCTGAGCAACTTGAAGAGATTATTGAGGAACAAGACGAGGCACCCCTAGACGAATTCGAGGAGGAGTTTGAAGACGAATTTGAAGAAGAAGAGGAGCAATCCTTTGCCTTTGACCCAGCTCAACAATCAGCCCTAAATAGCAGCTTGACTCAGTTCCTAGGCTCTTCCAGCGAAGGAACCAGTAATTTCGATGTTACTGATCAGTGGGTCAATATTGATCCAACGAATTCAGTCTTAATGGGTTTTAGGGCGGATGATATAGCGAATGTGGTTGACCCTTATGCCTTTTTCACAGTTGACAGTATTAATGCTGGAACCTATTTGCCATTACCCGAGGCAACCTTCAAGCAAATCTCTAGAAATATTGAATTAGTGAGCCGTGAAGGATTAGGGCAAGCTCTAACAAACGCAGGTATGAGTCAGGTGGATGAAGGTCTATATGGTGGTCACCCTTTTTACGGTGTTTATTCTGCTGACGGTCAACCCGTGAACTATATTTCGCTAATCGATTTAAAGGGAACAACCCTAGTGTTTGTCTGGCCAAGCGATCCACGTTAAGTGTAATCATCTGGGCTTGAATATTCTCTTAACCCGACCTTACACAATCAGTTAAATATTTGGAATAGTGCGCCTCAGCAAACCTATTTCCATTGTTTAAGCTAGAGATAGATTGGCTTTCTTTTACTGTGTGCCTGTGCTGCCATGAATGTTTTGAAACTCCTTTTTAATCCTATTTTTCTGATGGCGGCGGGTCTGCATGCAGGGCTGTTGCTGATCCCAGTGGCAGGGGGGTCCTCAGAGGATCTCGTGCCTGCGCCTGATCCAGAGGGTGAAAGTATTTCGGTCACCCGCATCCCACCCAAAGCAGATCAACCAGCAAAACCTGGCACAGGTCCATCGGCAGCGCCCCAAGGCAATCGCCCAACCACACCGACAACCACTACACAAGTTGCAGCAATCCCTGGCAAACCGCCTAGTACGTCAGCCAACAGGCAACAGCCTACTCAAGGCAATAGTACTCGGTCTCAAGGTAGCCAACGATCTTCCAATGGCCGTAACGCATCGACCAATAGCAATGGGTCAAATAGCAGTGGTCGCACTAGTCGTAACAGCAGCAGCTCAAGTCAAACAGCTCGTAATAACTCACCGTCTGGGCTACCAGACTTACCAAGCAATACACCCAACAGTGTTCCAGTGACTGTCCCCTCAGAGGGAGCTGCTGTTCAAAAACCGCCAACATTGACAGCGTTAAGTGAAGGGATCAACTCTCAACGTGTGCCGCAACTCCTCAAGGATTTTCTGGCTCGTTTACAGTACAGCCTGCAAGATACGAGAGACCTGGCCACAGCAGAGGCACAATCAGCATGGTTAGCAAAGCTAGAAGCTGAGCAGCCAAACCTTGACGTATCGGCCCCTCAAGCATTGGAAAAGGCTATAGAAATTAGCTACCCGTTAACCATTGAGGATAACGGCCCTCGACAGATAAATGGCTGCTTAAATCCGTTACCAAAGACAGGGCTCATCGGAGTCGTTGTGGATGAGGATAGCCAGATAATCGGTGAACCAACACTTCTGCGTAGTTCTGGCTATCCGCTTCTAAATGACATGGCTCTGGGAAAAATGAAAGATTACGCCGAATTTCCTAACGAAACAACTCAAAAAATATATACCGTTCCTGTGGCAGTAAATTACGATGCGGAAGCCTGCGTTAGTTTAACTAAGTTAGGCGTTGTACCATCGGAAACAACCACTGAAACATCTGATCCTCCAATACCTCCAGAGGGTGGCCGTAACTTTTTGGAAGAAGATGACAGTCCAAGTCCTTTTGGAAGATAGTGAGCGACTTATATCCAGATATTCAGACGCTTTTTAAGGCCTAAAGTTGAGAGCGATCCGTCAAAATTTCTTGGCCGTCTTCAGTGATCAAGACAGTATGTTCAAACTGGGCGGAAAGTTTGCGATCGCACGTCACAACAGTCCATCGATCTCGCAATGTGCGGGTTACCTTAGACCCCTCATTCACAATGGGCTCAATCGCTAGTGCCATCCCCGGCTTCAGCGTCACATTAGGCAACTCTTTGGTCCGGAAATTAAACACCGCTGGCGGCTCATGCAGATTGCGACCGACACCATGGCCAGTAAAATCTTCCACGACAGTATAGCCACTGGCATGAATGCTATCTTCAATGGCTCCAGCAATATCTAGTAGCGTTTTCCCCGGTAATGCTTGGGCCACCCCAGCATACATAGCCCGCTCTGCTGCATCCATCAGCTGCCGGGCGCATTGATTCACATTACCGACCGCAATCGTAATACACGAGTCACCATGAAACCCCTCGTAGTAGGCTCCAGTATCAACTTTTAGCAAGTCCCCTGATTTGATCACCTTACGCTTACGGGGAATACCATGCACAACCTCGTCATTGATACTGGCGCAGATAGATCCTGGAAACCCGTGATACCCCTTAAAGCTAGGAACAGCTCCCATCTCCCTAATACGACGCTCAGCGTGACCATCCAAATCAGCGGTCGTCATCCCCGGTTCCACTAACTCAGAAATTTCCTTGAGCACCGTTGCCACAATCCGACTCGCTTGCCGCATGGTGTCTTGTTCTGGCATCGACTTTAACTCAATTCCCTGAGACCTACGCGGGCCTACCATTACTGGAACAGCCAACGCCCGCGATAGCAAATTACCTAAAACGTTCATAGGGTGAGTGGTGAGTGGTGAGCAGGGGAGCTAGAGGTTAAAAAGCTCTAGGCAATATATATAGTATGCAGGAATCTTACTCTTGATTGGGCAGTAAGCGCTTTACGCTGGGCAATGCGATCTCAAAACGAGCTAGGTAATAAGATATGGCGTCAAACAATCTATTTACCTCAAAATCACCTACATTCAAAACTTATTGCCCACTACCCCAGGCCCTAGACCACTGCCCCACTCACCAATCACGATTCACTACTCACGATTCACCACTCACTTTTCCTAAAACCCCCTTGGTGTTTCGTACCATGTTGGCCTACTATTAAAGACCGTGCGCTTTTCAGGGCTTATGAACGCTGAGGAGATTATCCGCTCTATAGAAGCGGAACATATCAAAAAAGATGTCCCCAAGATCTATGTTGGGGATACAGTTCGGGTCGGTGTCCGAATTGTTGAAGGTGGTAAAGAACGTGTGCAGCCCTACGAAGGTACTGTTATTGCTATGCGCAATGGCGGTATCAACGAGACCATTACCGTACGTCGCGTCTTTCAAGGCGTAGGTGTTGAACGTGTTTTCTTACTCCATGCACCTCGTGTGGCCAATATCAAGGTCATGCGTAGGGGTAAAGCGCGTCGTGCTAAGTTGTATTACCTTCGCGATCGCGTTGGTAAGGCAACTCGCTTGAAGCAGCGCTTTGATCGTCCCATTGAAAAATCAGGCAAAAAATAAATAACCTTAGGGCATCTAAAGCCCACAGGTTAAGCCTTACAATGGGGCAAGTTCAAAGAGTCGTGCGTCCTTAGTTCAGTTGGTAGAACGTCGGTCTCCAAAACCGAATGTCGAGGGTTCGAGTCCTTCAGGGCGCGCTGAGCGATTAGCATAAGTTCTGCCTAAAGCATTCAAACATCTGCCATATTCAAACCTGCTGTTCTCCAGTAGAAGGGCTTAATGGCTTAACTGGATATGGTTTAGATTTATTGCTTAAAAGAAAAAGATTGATTCTTTTTCTCTCAAGTGATTTGCTTTGGGTAGAATTTTTGCTTGGGTAGCTCTAGGTTGATACCCAAATCGACCAGACTCGACGTAGCAAACAAGGAAGCTAATGACGTGGTCAAAAAGGACGCTAAGAAAGTAACTGATAAGCAGCCAAGTGACTCCTCTGACTCGTTTGACGCAGGGTCTTTTGTCAAAGGCACTCGTGAAGAATTGAGTAAGGTCGTTTGGCCCTCCAGACAACAGCTAATCAGTGAATCTGCGGCTGTAATTCTAATGGTGGGCGTATCTGCAACACTTATTTACTTAGTGGATAAACTATTTGGTTGGGCTTCTAGGCAGGTGTTCTAATGACTTACGCTTCTGACGATCCAAACTATACAGCCGATAGCGAGAACGAAGAGGTTCCTGAGGAACCGAAAAAATCGAAATCTCGTTGGTATGCCGTACAGGTAGCCTCCGGGTGCGAAAAGCGCGTCAAGCTCAACCTTGAGCAGCGGGCTATTACTCTCGGAGTTAACCAGTACATTTTTCAAATTGAAATACCGCAGGCTCCTGCAATCAAACTGCGCAAGGATGGCACTCGTCAGAATATCGAGGAAAAGGTTTTTCCTGGGTATGTTCTCATCCGCATGATTTTAGAGGATGACGTATGGCAGGTAGTCAAAAACACGCCCCATGTCATTAATTTTGTCGGCGCTGAACAGCGTCGTGCCACTGGACGTGGGCGAGGGCATGTGAAACCCATGCCTTTGAGTCGAGCGGAGGTCGAACGCATCTTTAAGCAGACCCAAGAACAGGTTCCCGTAGTCAAAGTTGATATGGCTGAGGGAGATAAAATTTTGGTGCTATCTGGTCCGTTCAAAGACTTTAGTGGTGAAGTCATTGAAGTCAGTCCTGAGCGGAGCAAGCTTAAGGCATTGCTATCGATTTTCGGTCGTGATACCCCCGTTGAGCTGGAATTTAACCAAGTGCAAAAAGAGAGTTAACCAATGGCGAAAAAGGTAGTTGCCCTCATTAAGCTGGCAATCCCAGCAGGAAAAGCGAACCCTGCCCCGCCAATTGGTCCCGCATTGGGTCAGCACGGGGTCAATATCATGGCGTTTTGCAAAGAGTACAACGCCAAGACCTCTGACAAAGCTGGACTGATTGTCCCGGTTGAAATCTCTGTCTTTGAAGATAGAAGTTTCACGTTTATTCTCAAAACTCCGCCAGCCTCTGTGCTGATTAAAAAAGCGGCCAAAATTGAGAAGGGTTCCGGTGAACCACAAAAAGTGAAAGTTGGTTCCATCACCCGTGCACAATTAAAAGAGATTGCTGAAATGAAAATGCCTGACCTCAACGCTAACGACGTTGAAGCAGCCATGAATATCATTGAAGGCACCGCCCGCAATATGGGCGTCACTGTGTCTGACTAGTTATCAGCACAATTCGTTTTTGAACGTAAACCAGTTAGGGGAAGAAGCTAAGCTTCGTTATTACCCCGAGGAGTAACCATGGCAAAAAAAATGTCTCGCCGCTTAAAAGAGCTGCAGGCCAAAGTACAAGATAAGCTTTACGAGCCCTTAGAGGCTATGCAGTTGGTTAAGGAAACAGCCACTGCTAAGTTTACAGAAACAATTGAAGCCCACATTCGCCTGGGCATCGATCCTAAATATACTGACCAGCAGTTGCGGACCACAGTGGCTCTTCCCAAAGGTACGGGTCAAGCTGTTCGGGTTGCCGTTATTGCCCGTGGTGAGAAAGTGGCTGAAGCCACCGATAACGGTGCAGATATGGCAGGCTCAGAGGAACTGATTGACGAAATCCAAAAAGGCATGATGGATTTCGACATCCTGGTAGCAACTCCCGACATGATGCCTAAAGTGGCAAAACTTGGTCGTATCCTAGGTCCCCGTGGTTTGATGCCATCGCCTAAAGGTGGTTCGGTTACCTTTGATCTGGCCCAAGCCATTAATGACTTTAAGGCAGGTAAATTAGAATTTCGTGCTGACAAGTCAGGTATTGTCCACGTCATGTTTGGCAAAGCTGACTTCCCCGCCGAAGATTTGCTAACGAATTTAAAAGCATTGCAGGAAACGATTGACCGCAATCGTCCATCGGGCGCAAAGGGTCGCTATTGGCGAACAGTGACAGTAGCTGCTACTATGGGTCCTGCGATTAAATTAGATATCAGTGCGTTGCGAGATCTAAAATTTGAAGACGCGGCTGCATAGATATAACCTGTCGTTGCTGACAGGGATACAAAATTTGGAGGTATTGCTGCTCTAAAAACTACTCTGACAATTAAATAGGCATTCGAAGACAGCAGGTGCATTTTGCTTAATAGCCTGCCGAGATGTAGAGAGTAGGTGTTAACAGCACTTATCTTTGGGTCTCGGCAATTAGCTGAGGCCCTTTTGGTTTCAAGGCTGATTGTTATTTGAATGATCTAAGTCGGGGTAGGAGCAGATGTATTTTCAAACCATCCCCACAAATAAGGAGGTGAGATCCGAATGGGGAGAACCCTAGAAAACAAAAAAGAGATTGTTGCTGAGCTTAAAGATCTTCTGAGCGATACTCAATCCATTTTTGTTATTGACTATAAAGGTTTAACAGTTGGTGAGATCAGCGATCTTCGTAACCGTATTCGTGAGAAGGGGGGCACTTGTAAAATTGCCAAAAATACCCTGATCCGAATTGCTGTTCAAGATGACGACAACTGGCAACCGGTGCAGGATTTCCTTAAGGATACGACTGCATTATTGTTGACCAAAGAAGACGTTGGTAGTGTCATCAAGGAATATAAAAAATTCCAAAAAGACACTAAAAAAACAGAGCTCCGCGGTGGCGTACTAGAAGGCAAAGCTCTGACTAGTGCAGAAGCAGAAGCCCTAGCCGATTTGCCCAGCAAGGAAGAGCTTTACGCCAAGATTGCAGGTGGTATCAACGCTGTGGCAACGAAGCTTGCGGTGGCGGTCAATGCAGTGCCTTCGTCTATTGCCCGTGGTTTGCAGGCTTACGTCGACAAAGAAGGCGGCGCAGGTGGCGAATAATAGTTCCACAGCCAATTTTTTGCTTAGTTTGTTAAACATTAAATCAAGGAGAAATCCATGTCTGCTGCAACTGATGAAATTTTGGAAAAACTAAAGTCTCTGACTCTGCTAGAGGCATCTGAACTCGTTAAGCAAATCGAAGAAGCTTTCGATGTAAGTGCTGCTGCGCCTGCTGGCGGAATGATGATGATGGCTCCTGGTGCTGGTGGCGCTGGCGGCGGTGAAGAAGCTGAAGAGAAGACTGAATTTGATGTTGTTCTTGAAGACTTCGGCGGCAATAAAATTGCCGTTCTTAAGGCTGTTCGTGCCCTTACGGGTCTAGGCCTCAAAGAAGCTAAGGCAATTGTTGAGGGCGCGCCCAAGGCCATTAAAGAAGGTATCTCCAAGGATGACGCCGAAGCCGCTAAGAAGCAGCTTGAGGAAGCTGGCGCGAAGGTATCTGTTAAGTAAGCCAGTCTCGAACCAAGGTCTTATATTTCTAGAACTAACAAAATGCCTATTTACAGGCATATGTTCGGAAACCTTAGCTCATAAAAAGGCCTGCAACCTATCAAAAAAATGCTCTGTTGTCCTTGGATAGCAGGGCATTTTTAATGTGGCAATTTACTACACATAGAGTCGCTATTCACTAGGTATTTCAGCAATATTCTCTATTGTGATTCGTGAACTATGTGAGCCAAACTAGTAATCAGCAGCGAGTTAATTGTTATAAAAAGACACTCTTTTATCACTGTTACATGATGTGAATACTGAAGAACTTAAAACCGATTAAAGAGTCATTGACACAACATGCTGGCACCAAAAACTTAAGCGGATGAGAAAAGTACCTAATAAAGTTAACGCTTAATAAGCTGAGTTGATGGTTCGCTGATGGATTAAACCAAGTCCAAGTTGAAACCGCTGGTTTCTTCTAAAGAAAAGCAGCCGTTTTGGATGTGGACCAGGTTTAGATAAATGTTCTTTTGTCTGAATCATGCAAACACTTAAAAACCATAAATTTGAAATTATTCTATCCCTGGCTACATTAGGGCTCTTAGGCACTTTCTTCTTAGGTATTTCAGGAGTTCTCAAACCACAAAACTCACAAGTCACTATTACATCAAACGGAGATACCGCCAGCACCACACCTAAGGGAGCGGTAAATTCATCTTTATCAAATCGATTGAGCGACGGCACACAGAGCTTATTGCCTAACCCCTCAGCCCTTAAGCAAGAAGGCATAGCGGCTTATGCTAAAGGTGATTACGCGGCAGCCGTTAAGGCCTTAGAAGGGGCATTAGCTGAAAACCGTAATGATCCTGAGGCATTGATTTATTTGAATAACGCCCGAATTGGAAAACAAGCATCCCATACATTGGCTGTAATTGCCCCCGTTGGCAAAACTAGCGAAATTGGGTTGGAAATTTTACGGGGTGCCGGGCAGGCGCAACAAGAACTTAATCAAGCGGGTGGGGAGACTGGAGTCCCGATCAAAATTCTGATTGCCAATGATGACAATGACCCCAGCTTTGCTAAATCTGTAGCTGCTGAATTGGTTAACCGTTCTGAGGTGTTAGGGGTACTAGGCCACTACAGTAGTGGGGTTACTCTGGAAGCAGCCCCAGTTTATAACCAGGGAAAACTACCCATGGTTTCTGCCATTAGTACATCGGTGCAACTGTCTGGTTTTAGCCCCTATGTATTGAGAACGGTACCTAGCGATAGTTTTGCGGCAGCGGCACTGGCGCAGTATATGATCGATGGCCTGGCAGCTAAACGAGCGATTCTTTATTACGATTCCAACAGCGCTTATAGCCTTTCATTAAAAAGCGAATTTGCAACTTCTGTCTTTAGTGACGGTGGCGCAGTAATCAATGAGTATGATCTCGCTGCTGCTGATTTTGATGCTGAGGAGCAAATTAGTTTAGCTAAATCCCAAGGGGCTGATGTAATTATGCTTGCTTCTAGCACAGACACCCTTGAGCCTTCCTTCGAAGTCATGGTAGCTGTTGATGGCGAACTTCCATTGCTGGGAGGCGATGACCTTTATCATCCTCAAGTTTTAAAGGATGGCGGCGCTAATGCAGCCGGGCTGGTGGTGGCGGTTCCCTGGCATGTGCTATCGGATCCTAACTCTGACTTTGTGACTGGTTCACGTCAGCTTTGGGGTGGCGATGTTAGTTGGCGTAGCGCCATGGCCTACGATGCGATCGCAGCACTTGGTGTAGCCCTTCTAGAAAATCCTAGCCGCGAAGGTATTCGTAGTGCCCTTCATGAACCTAATTTCGCAGCCGATGGGGCTACTGGCGAAGTCCACTTTTTACCCTCGGGCGATCGCAACCGGGCTGCACAACTCGTAAAAATTGAACCAGGGCAACGTTCTGGCATTGGGTTTGACTTCATCCCTGTGGACTAGGTCCTTTCGACTTCGCTCAAGGAACACGACTTCGCTCAAAGAAACACCTTATTCAGTGATATCGAGTTCAGTTGACTCTGACATCCAGAAAAAGTCAGCCAACTCGGGCGTGATCGAGGTGGGATTAAGCAGAACGCTGTAGGCCACTAGCTCATCTCCTAAACGTCGCTCTACCCGACTAGGGATACCAAAGTCAAAAACAATATGTCCCTCTCCTGCTAATACAATCACTTGAGTATCAGGAGAATCTATAACGTAATTGGCCACCGATTCGGCCATGGTTTCATCCCACAGGACCTGGGCTGCAAAAAAATTCTCAAAGCTAGGGCCGCTATGACCATGACCGCCGTGATGCCCAAACACCTGGGCTACCATCGCCTGGTAGTTTTCGTCAGTGGTGTCGATTTCATCAACGGGGGGAATATATTGCAAATCATCTCCCTCTAGACTGGCTAACCCCTGCCTAGCAACCTTTTTGGTAATTTCCCGAGGGGTATTCAACGCAATTAATGGGATTTGATTTGTCTGGGCATAGCGGATAATCGGTGCATACAGTTCCCAGTCAAATCCCCAACGGGTTTCATATTCGCTTTGCTCAATCAACTCTGCTTCAGTCAGCTCTCCGGCTATGTATTGATCGAGAACTGACTGAAAAGGACGCTGAAACATTTCTAACCCGATGGCGATGTCGCCTCTGGCCTGATGCATTTCAGTAATAATATCCAGCTGGGCAACGTGATCGGCCACATCTGTATGAGTTTCGCCCAGATAAATGACATCGGCCTGTTGGAGAATGGGCAAAACGTCCTGGTTTGATTGGGATTTGTCTTGGGCAATGGCTGGCTGGGTCTGGGCGATCTCACCATCAGGCTGATCAGGTCCACCTGCCGAAACAATATGATGCCCCCCTATTCCCAGGCCAATTAGTAACAATGCTGTCCCACCGCCCAAAAACCAGGAAAATCGCACAACCCAACTCCAAGAAAAATTATTATTACGATGTAGTCTAGCCTAGATTTTCGTAGGGCAGTTGAGTAAACCAACACATAGAACCTACAGGCATATCAATAGTCTTTTGTCAGAGCTTACGTCTCTTGTCAGAGATTACGCTAAACAGATAGGTTAACTAATGTTGAATCCTGAACGTCTGCCCCATGATTGCCACTGCTGTCACTGCTGCCACTATTACTCTGCCTGAAATGGG
>JAHQVZ010000305.1 GCA_019634055.1 Leptolyngbyaceae cyanobacterium MAG.088 | reverse complement strand
CGCACTTTCAGGATTTTCTAGGGTCTCGAATGAGTTGGCGGTGTCAGCATCTAAGTTGTCAGTGTCGCCAAATAAATCGGCAAGTTCATTCCCTGATTCAAAATCGTTAGAAGTTGTTTCTAAGCTGGATGCATCATCGTTAAGTAAATCGTCAAAATCGGGGGCAATGTCGATCTCGATTGATTCTGTCGGAGATGTTCCCTCATTAATGGGGATTTCCTCTTCCTGCCAGTCACTATCTAGGGCATCTCCGCCGGTTTCAAACAGGTCAGCCAGGCTAGTTAACTCTGCATCACCCACATCTGGCCCAGAAGGAGAGGTGGCTGCATCGTTGAGAAGGTCATCTATGGAGATGTTCTCAGCACTATTGACAGTTGCTTCCACACTTTCTGCTTGAACGTCTTCAAAGGAGGACAGTAAGTTATCGGGCTCAATCGCTGACGTTGTTGTTGGCTCGTTATTAGCAAATAGATCGTCTAATGATTCAGGGGTGGTATCTGGAACATCTCCCTGAGCGGCTAAGGTTTTTAATGTTTCTGAGATTACTATTTCAGGTTCACGACCCGCTAATACTAAATCCTGTGCCTTTTTGATTTCTTTGATGAGTACAGGTGCCAATGTACGATAGTCATTGTTGCGATCGCACACTGCCCAACGACCATACTTCACCAAATTCATCCAGGTTGGTAAATTAAATTGCTCACCAAACCGCTCAAATGATCGACAACAGTCTTCTAGTGCCGATCTGCTATCGTCAGTATCCGCTTGCTTAAAGCGAGCCAGCATTTCTCGTAATGAAGCTGATACATCACTGCTAAATACAAGCTTTAAGGCACTTTCCTCAACCAATTGAGGTGAAGGAGCCGCAGATGAGACCGGTGCAGCCGTCGTTTCCTTTGGCTGTTCATGGGGGGCTGCTGTCGCCACCAAGTGATCTAAATGTTCCTGTAGCTGCTGAAATACAGGCTCTACCCCAGCCATAATTCTTTGCTCTTTGTCCTCGGTGAGACCAAAGGGCCCCTGTAATTCTTCGAGCAATTCTTGCAGCGCATCAAACACCTGCAAAAACATAGACTCTAACGAACGATCTACCTGGAGCGTAGACTCTTTGAGGAGCTTAAAGTAATCTTCCATCCGGTGGGATGTGCGTTGCATGCTTTCAATGCCAAGCATAGCAGCGCCCCCTTTGACAGAATGAGCAGCCCGAAACACTTCGTTTGCCATTTCAGGATTGCTAATGGTTGCCTGAAGATTGAGCAGACCCTGCTCAATGGTATTGAGATGATCCTTGGCTTCTTCAATGAAGTAGCCCAATATACGCTGTTGTTGCTCAGGCCCCATCACCCTTATCTCCTTAGATGAAATCGAAAATTTAGGCTAGTCCTTTCGTCTGTGATACCAGAGACTACTTTTTTTCACCCTCTACCTTAAAACGTTCTACCGATGTCAGCAGGTCTCGAGCCACACCCACTAGATTTTGCAGGGACGCTGACACCCGCTGAGACTCCTGAGAGGTCTCCTGGGCTGTTAGCTCAACAGATTGCATAACCTGTGCAACAGCTCTTGATGTTTCAGTTTGTTCGACCGTGTCAGCAGTAATAGAACGCACCAGAACGTCAATGCGATTGGATACCTGAATAATATCTTCCAGAGATCGCTTCGCCTGTTCTGCTAGACGGGTTCCCTCTATCACCTGTTGTGTTCCTTCTTCCATGGCAGTCATTACACTGCTGGTCTCACCCTGAATCTGTAAGACGATCTGCTCAATTTCTTTAGATGCTTTTGCGGCTCGGTCGGCTAACTGACGGACTTCATCTGCCACAATCGCAAAGCCACGGCCTGCTTCTCCGGCCCGAGCTGCCTCAATACTAGCGTTGAGGGCCAGTAAATTGGTCCGAGATGCAATCTGAGAAATCAACGCCACAATCTTGGAAATTTCTTGAGAAGACTCAGCCAATCGCTTAACCTTGCGAGTCGTTTCAGCCACCGTTTCACGAATTTCTAAGATACCGGCCACCGTCCGTTCTACGGCCTCGCCCCCCCGTAATGCTGTAGCCGATGCTGAGCGAGCAACCTCTTCAGCTTCACGAGCACTATCTGCCACACGCTGAATTGACTCAGTCATCACCTGTACAGAATTGAGGGTGACTGCCAATTCCTCAGCCTGGCGCAGTGCATCTGCCGATAGGCTGCGGGCAAACATTTCATTGTCAGAAGAGCTTTTGGTAACCTGTAAGGCAGCAGCACTTACCTGCTGTACAATCTCCCGTAGATTCTGGATAGTTAAGTTAAACGAATCGGCAACCGCGCCCAATACGTCAGCGGTGACCTCTGCCTGTACAGTCAAATCACCTCGGGCAGCACCTTCTACATCATCCAGCAACCGAATTACCTGACGTTGTAGGTCCTCTTTTGCTTGTTCTTGTTCCTGCGCTTTACGCTGAGCCTCACTTGTCGTAGTGAGAATTACCCGAGCCATCTGATTAAACCCTACAGCCAATTGGCCAATGTCATCGTTGGAGTAAACTGTAGCCCGAGCGTTGAGATCTCCTTGAGATACTAGGTCAAACTGCTGCTGCAAATTATCAATCGAGCGTTTAGCCTGACGATCAATGCCATAACCGACCCCGAGCACGGCTAAAAAGCTAAAAAGCCCCGCCCCGCCGCCCATAGCTGCAGGATAAACCCGGGCAATAAAATTACGATTCTTTGAGGACGTGCCATCCGGTAAGAGGTTTAACATTCCCAAATTAACGAAGGCAACGGCAACCAGTGATGCTAACCCTGCTGCACCAGCTATAAATAGACGCTTATAACCTAGGTTGGTATTTATTAGCGCGCTAAATACCCCTTCATTTTCTGCCTCTGCAACAACGGCAGCGGATTCATCCCCTTGGGTGAAGGACGGCAGTTGATCGGCGGTTTCGATACTAAAAATATCGTCATCCCCAATAATGGCTTGATCATCATCTTCGACCAAACTAAACCCAGATCCACCACGCGGCATAGGATCCTCAGAAAATACTCCCTCAGAGCCGACAGCTGGTTCTGTAAATTCTGTAGAACCGCCTTCGGAAAGATCAAATTCCGGTAGGCTGCCTAAATCATCAAACTCATCAAATTCATCAAGAAAATCAATATCTCCGCTTTGCTGGCTTTCTATGCCTTCTATTGTGTCTACACCAGGAAAGGTCTGTTCACCCAGCTCCTCCAGGTCATCCGTGCCTCCTTCAATTCCGGGCAGCGTTGATGCTTCTTCGAAGTCCTGAAAGCCTTCTACAGGCATAGCCTCAGTTTGTTCATTGACTTCAGGCTCCATCATGAAGAGGGTTTTATCTTCAGCCTCCTCCAGTTCTAATAAGTTGGAGTCAGCACCTAAGCCTGGTCCAGTATCTAAGCCGACTCCCATCCCAGACGCTTCTATACCGCTCTCAATGTCTAGGCTGCCGATGTCAGGCCCATTCTCTGTTTCTAAGAAATCATCGACATCTGGAAAATCTGCAAACTCATCGTCTGAGGAAGAAGGCGACGATGGGAACGCTTCGTTAAAATCGTCTTGATCAAATTGCGATACATCCTGAGCGGGCGTTTCATCGTGGATAACGCTATCAAGGGTAATATTGTTGTCTTCTTCTGAGGATTCTATTAAACCTTCGAGACTGCTATCTGCAAATGGGTCTAATAGCTCAGCATTACCCAAGTCTTCGCCTACTGATAGATCGCTTATGGAAAATGGATCATTACCGTCATCCAGGACATCTAAGTCTAGGTCTTGATCTCCCGAAGTACTTTCATAATCAGCTGCGGCATTAAAGGGGTCGGCCACAGCTTCATTAGAGAAATCATAGCTATCGTTATTCGCGATAAGATTCGGATCTACTGCGTTTAGGCTAGTGGGCGGTTCGGTTGGCTCGGCTTGCAAACTCGATCCGTCTGCATCTTCGAAGGATAAATCTAGACCCGCACTTAAGTCGTCATCACCCTCTTCACCCATATCTCCATAAAGTTCAATGGAATCAAACAAGCCATCTGCGTTGATTTCTTCTAAGCCATTATTGTCATCAGTCTGTACCTGCCCGACATCCATCTGCTCGGCATAGGTAAGACCATTGTTGGCATAATTGATAAACTCAGGGTCGGATGTTAAATCCAGAACAGATTTGTATTGGGTGCGAGCTACATCATACGCACTAAGCCCATAGCAATAAATATGGCCCTTTAATAGGAGCACATTCGGATCGCTCGGGTAGTTTTCCGCCAGTTGCTCAATAATGTCAGCAGCTTGCTCATAGCTGCCCTGCATATATGCACGTTCTGCAGCTTGATACGTTTGAGCGTAATCTATGCCCGATGCCATCTGTATTCTCCTGCCAGTCTAAACATCTCCATCTTGTCAAACCACCGAAACTAAGCTACCCAACGCGCTGAGCGTAATATAGCAACATGATCTAAAAGGCGTAATGAGCGGTCTGTATTGGTATCTAATATCCATTCACCCCTGAGAAAAGGAGCCATTGTGTCGGAGTAGTCGCGAGACATTTTCATACGCTCTGCATCTAGCCAATCTGTACCAACTATCTGATTAACGGCTAAGCCTAACATAGTCCCTTGATGTTCGACAGCAATTACTGGGATTTCTGCTCTATCGGTATTCATCGGTTGAGGATAACCGAGAAACTGACCCAGATCAGCAACCCAAATCACCCGACCCTGCTCATTTAATGTGCCAAGTAATAAGGGGGATACATTGGGAACAGGCGTAATTCGATCCGGGGGATTTTCGATAATGCGGCGAATACCAATGGCGGGCAAGGCAAATTCGTCATTGGAACCTATGTAGAAGCGCAGATGAAGTTCCCCATCAGGCGTTTCAATTTTCTGCAGTTCAGGGTCTTGATCTTGCCCTATTCCGGTTTGAAAGTCTGGATTACCTACCATCGGCTCCTATAACCTCAAAAATCATTGGCATCTCAATCGCGTAGTAACTGCTTGACTGTCCCTACTAGCTCAGTTGGCTGAAATGGCTTGGCGATATAAGCATCAGCCCCTTGTTTCATACCCCAATAACGATCAAATTCCTCGCCTTTAGATGAACAGAGTACTACAGGTAAATTTTGAGTGGCTGGATCAGATTTAATGCGTCTGCAGACTTCATACCCATTCATGCGTGGCATAACAATATCTAAAACAACTAAGTCAGGTAAATCGCCCTGGATATAAGCCAATGCTTCAACGCCATCACTAGCAACAGTAACTTTGAGACCGTTACCCTTCAATAGATCAATCATCATTTCTCTCTGGGCAACACTGTCTTCCACTACTAAAACCGTACTCATAACCTGAATTTCGCCGTTTAAGACCGGTTCATATCTTGATTCAACTCATTATGCCCTTCGAAGGGAAAATAACTAGTTGACTAGTATGCCCAGTTAATTGTGACCGTTAGGCCAAGCAGCGATTGGTTAACCACGGGATGCACTTTAGTAATGCACACCCTACCGCTTGTGCCTAATAAAATACCCGTACATGTCTAATTAATTAAACTTTCATCAAAATTCTTTTATTTGCTTAGGGTTGAATCGTTCAATAATCTACGCAAATAATACAAATAACTTTACAAATAATGTTGATGCACCATTGACAGCCTATTACAAATGACTCCAATTGTCGGGGTTTAATGTGGCTGATATTTCTTGCTCAAGCAGAGTCTCAGGGGCAAGGCGTTTGGGATTCCCTCGACCTACATATTTCTCTACCAATGCTAGTAGCTCAGGCTCATCAAAGGGTTTGGTGAGATAGTCTGTGGCTCCAGCCATATTTGCTTTGACTCGTTCAACAAAGCTGTCTTGTCCTGTCAGCATAACAATGGGAACCGATTGAAACCATGGCGCTTGCCTCAGCATGGCGCATAGCTGATGGCCTTCGAGTTCAGGCATCGTTACATCACAGAGGATGAGGTCTGGCTTGAGGCTAAACAGCAGGCTTAAGGCCTTAACTGGGTTAGCAATGGAGGTGACTTCATAGCCATAGGCATCCAGCATCATCTCTATGGCTTGACGGACAGCCAGGGTGTCGTCAATGCATACGATGCGAGGAACTGCATTCATTATTGAGGGGCCTTGCGTTGCCTCATGGGAGGGCGATTTTGATTGCTGCAATAGTTGAATCTGGCCTTTTTGAATGTAGGGGTAGAACTCATTGGCAACGCTAAAAATATTGCGATTGAGATGGCGTGAAATTTGAACAATGGGTGTTTTGCCATTGGCCATTGCCAATAGTGGCGGCAGATTTGACGATGCTTCTGAAGGATATGTGTCTGACAACAGTGGACAGTCGTACAACGAGTTGACGTGAGGTTGTAGCTGTAGCCATCCCTGTAGCTGTCGAATGACGCGTTTGACTAAGGGGCCGACATTAAATTCGGTTAGTTGAGGACTGAGGGCTGTGTGAAACTGAAACGAGAATCTCCCTTGGTGTAGGCTAATAACTTCAAAAAGCGTTTCCTCGATCAGACGATGAAGGATGGAGCGGGCTTGTTGAGTACTAAGGTAACTATTCTCTAATAGCCACCAGAGAGCGCCATATTCTGGTGGTCGCAGAGGGGTTAGGTTAGACAGGTTAACATCGGCCCAATTGATAGGCAGCTGTAGAGGATGCAAAATATCCTGTAATCGATTGAGCTGCTCGTTAGCCCGTCCAGCATAGAGTATGCCGCCATTAGCAAAGAATATAAGCCATGAGTTAGCTTGCCCGTCGAAAGATTCGATATAGAGCTCTCCTGTTTGCTGACCAATATCAATCAGTTGAAAAATACTGCGAATATCCAGCTCGCTTAACTGGCCTTGCATAGATTTATCCTAAGGAATTGGCACTTGGTAACTAGGTTGGCTACATTGATAGGCGGCATTAGCTACAATTATTAGCACTTAACTGTAGCTGCGCTATTTTTTAGATGGGGTGACTATTTTTCTAAGGCAGTTTAGCTGCTGTTTATAAAATGGCATTTTTTGTGTGAATGGTATGTGTTAAGGCTTATCTATCACCTTTGGGTGCACTTAGAACTGTACACATTAAAAATGGATACATTAACCCGTAAGGGTATCGCTTTTAAGAAGTTATGTTTTGGAACGTGCTTTATCGGGTTAGAATTTTCTGCTTGAGCCAGATAAACTGATTGGGTTGCTTAATGGGGTAAGGCACGAGAAAGTACAAAGCATAGCTTTGCTCAGGTTAAGTGATGTATGACTATTGATCTTGCGTCAATATTTTGATAAATACAGGGCTTTATACCTTTATATTACTGACTAAACGAGACGTAGATATTTTGTAGGTAATTAGCTGTTTCCGGTAGCTATTTGTATAGACGAAGGGGATGCCAGCGTGCGTTATTTGGCCGAAGTTCAGAGAAAAAGTGGTTTTATGGGTGGCAGTCGGGCTGAGTTTAAACTCTTGGCCTGTGAGCGCTCGGAGCAGAACTGGAGTGCTGTATCTGGAGACGAATTGGTTCCAGCACCGGATGATGCAGGCTATAGTGCTGGAGCTCTTATATTAATTGAACTTTCTAATGGTAGGCAGGTTCAGCGGCATTACGAGGCTGGGCGTCAGCTAGTCAGTATTCTGCAAAATTTTTCTAGTCTTAACAAAAAATTTAAGACGCAGGAAGAGGAGATTGAGCAGTGGAAAGAATCTTTGACCTATCAGAGTCAGGCTCTAAATCAGCGTGAGTTAGAGTTAGATACGCGTGAAGACGAGGTTAAGCAGGCGTCGGATGAGCTTACCCAGTTGGAGGCGCAGCGGCAGGAATTAGACGCGCTACGTTCTGACTTGGATAATCAGCGTCAGGACTACGAGCGTAGAAATTCTGAATTGGAAGGTGCTTGGGCTCATTTGAATGGGGAAAAGCAAAAACTTGAAGAGCATCGTGAAGTTGTCTCGGCGCAAGTGGGGCTGGATTCTGATCAAACCCAAAAACTTAGGGACGCGGTTGAGCGGTTGATGGCTAATGTGGTGCCTATGGAGGATCTGCGTCAGCAGCTGGGAACGACTAGGGATGTTTTGGGCGAACATCAGGGTGCTTTGCAGGGATGGCAGCAATCTGGTGACCAGCAAGGTGAGCAATTGCAGACTAAGGGTCAGGATGTAGAGCGCTTTCGACAGTCTGTGCAGCAGTTGTATGAGACGACGGCTGCTGAGCAAAAAGTACTCAGGGATCTGTGTGTAGAACTCCAGCAGGCTAAGGTTGAGCTGACGCAGAAAAAGCAGCAAAATCAGCTGGTGTCAGAGCAAATTAATCAGCAGAGTGGGGTCTATCAGAGGGTTTATGATCTGCTGAATACGGGTGACAAGGTACGTTTAGGTAAGAAAATTGATTTAACAAAGCTTGAAGATATGTCTCTTGATGATCTTGAGGCTTTGCTGGCGGGTATGGAGACTGATCTAGAGAAGATGTCTCGCTTTGTTAGCGATCAAGAAGAGGAACTGACGTATCAGCAGCAGGCGATTGATGAGCTGAAGCAAAAGGCAGAGGCTGCCAGCGAATATGATCGCCTGCAAATCGAAGCGGATATTGGTGACGAGCAAGACCGTTACGATATGCTCAATAAGACTCTGGTTGGTCAGCGTCGTACCTTGCTTGAACGTGAGGAGGTGCTGAGCCAGCATCAGGCAGTTTTGTTACGACGGAAAGGCCAGGCAACGGTTGATAGCCCTGTGGAAAATGCTGCTGATTTGGAGCCAGTGTTGGAGCATATTGATCAAGTGCGTCAAGATTTATCGAATCAGACGGCGAGCCTGGAACAGCTGATTGCTGAGTTGGAAGAGCGTTGTAATGTATTACAGCAGCAGGTAGATACTAAGCAAGAGGAATTGGCTCAGCAGGTGGCTAATTTGGAGCAGGAGCGGACAACGCTAGAGCAGGCACTTAAGGATTGGTCTGGATTGGAGGGGGCGATCGCAACCCGGAATGAGCATCTTGGGCCTGCCAGCGAAAAAATGGATGCTGTCCAGCAAATGCTGGATAATGTCTTTGCCACGCTGGAGCGATTTCAAGAGGTCAATGATTACCAGTTGCAAGCTATTGCTGAGATGCAGCAAACGATTCAGAGCCTTTCAAGCGAGCCAGCAGCCGCATAGGTTTTTCGCCACATTATTTTTTGAGCTTTATGATTTGGGTAAACGAGCATATAGATCCCTCGGGGATTATCTATTCAGCTATTGCTTGTTGCGATCGCATAGCTGCTGAAGAATGCCATGACACCTTTCAAGCTGCCCTAACCGATGAACAAAAAGAGGCTGGCTGGGTTGCCCGATTGCGCACAGTAGAATCCTGGGAAGACGTTCCCATTAGTGCACTGAAGCTATCGTAATTTTTGTGGCAGGTTGCCTGCTTACTCTTTTATGCACTGAAGCTATCGTAATTTTTGTGGCAGGTTGCCTTCCTACTCTTCTATTTGTTTGGGGCTATGCAGGAAAGTTTTATTAAACTCAGCCAATTTCTAAAGCTCAAGGATTTGGTGCAGTCTGGCGGAGAAGCAAAATATCTCATTCAGACCGGACATGTATTGGTCAATCATGAAATTGAGCGACGTCGTGGTCGAAAGTTATATGCGGGTGATCAGGTGACATTTGCTGGCCAAACCCATGATGTCGAGAATCCTGATGCCTAGTCATTAATAAAATAAACCCCTTGTAATGGCCGTTAAGAAAAGCTTCCAACGGCCATTACAAGGGGTGTTAAAAAGAGACAAACCAGAGTACAAACCTAATTTTGACGCCTGGCCTACTTACGGACAGGTGCTGATTGTAGATGACGTTTGTCCGCGTGATGAATAACGGGATGCTCACCATGGCCGTTATTGTTAACGGACGTTTGATGACCATTTTTATTATGGTTATCAGATGCCGGTCGAGGTTGAATCAGACCATAGCCACCATGGTTTCTTTCATACATCACATTGATTTGTGCGGTTTCGGTGTTGTAAAACACATAGAAATCGTGATCAACCAACTGCAGATTTTCCAATGCTTCCTGTACGGACATTGGGGGCATTGTGAAGTACTTTGTTCTAACAACCTCATCAGGTAGCTGAGGTTGACGCTGTTCTAATAATTCCGAGACCTCCAAATCCGCATCCTGGGCAATGGCATCAATGTCCATCGAGCGGACTGACACATGGTCAGAACTTCGGCGTTTTTCCTTATACTTGCGCAGCTGCCGACAGATTTTGTCAGCCACTAAATCAATACTGGCGTAAAGACTGTCGCTACTTTCCTCCGCGCGAACCACAGCTCGATTGACGTGGACTGTAACCTCAGCACATTGCCGAGTTGGCATTTTCACACCACCAGCCACAGACAAGCAAACATCAACCTTGTTGATCATTCGTTGAAAGTGGCTAACTGACTTCTCAATTTTTTGCGAAACATGTTGGCGAATAGCCTCTGTGATTTCAATATTTTTTCCTTGGATAACAAGCTTCATAAAGCTGCCTCCATCAATAGAAGATAAGCGATTAATTTCACCCTAACACTTTAATTCTGAGACGGTTTTTCTCTTTAGAAACATTTTTATCCGTTGATAATTCTTTAGAATCAACCTGGGTGCATTTAAGCAGTTCTGGGCTCTTCTTATAATTGAAATTCCTGTATAATAATGATCCCAGTGCTTTTCGCTCTTAATGGATTCACGCTTGGTAGAGCTAGATTTTGTATTGGATAATATTTTTTTGACGTTATCTACTTATCATCAAATATTTCTAAACTGATAGATTGGTCGATATTTCTTGAGCGTGTAAGATATCCAAGATCTAGTAAATATACGACAGGTAAATTACGTATAAAACCCCACAAAATTGATGTTTTTCTAGTGTTTAAAGATAGAAAACTTATTGTTCAAGATATTGGATTAATAGCCTATGAATTGGCTTGGCGGTACCAACAAAATATGGTTTCCAGCCGTAAAAAAACGTCTAATTTAGAGGATGTTCTGATATTGACTGAGCATTTTCCCGTTTACACCCTGGGTACGGGCTCTCAAGATCGATTTATTCACTTTGATCTGAGCGATCCAGGCTATGAAGTGCACCGAGTAGAGCGGGGGGGGGAGGTGACTTATCATTGTCCGGGGCAGTTAGTGGCATACCCCATTTTGAATTTGGCGAATCACCGTCAAGACCTGCATTGGTATTTGCGCCAGCTAGAAGAAGTGATTGTTCGTACCCTGGGCCATTATGGAATTTTGGGTAAACGGATCAAGGGGCTGACGGGAGTGTGGGTTGATGATTATAAGATTGCCGCTGTTGGTATTAAAGTCAGTCGCTGGATAACCATGCATGGGGTTGCCCTGAACGTATGTTCAGATTTATCAGGGTTTAAGCAAATTACCCCTTGCGGTATTGCCGATCGCCCCGTGGGGACCATGACACAGTTTTTGCCCGGTGTTTCTGTTGCAGACGTTAAGCCAATTTTTGTCAAGCATTTTTCTGAGGTGTTTGATCTGTGGGTTTCGAATGTGGAAATATCTCCGTCAGAACTGTGTGATTATGCGGATGATATAAAAATTTAGGTGGGATTTAGGTGATGCTTAGCTGCTGTGACTGTTGCTATGAATAAACCTGTAGGGGCTTGGCTTGAGCTAAATTTACATCCACCATTTCTTCGCTCCATGCTTAACACCATTGGGCTTAGAAACGCCGTCTAGAATGGCGGACCGCATTTTAGGCTCATACAATGGTTTGATAGCGGATACTTAGCCCATGCTCGATCATAGTTTCACTGAAGCCAAGCCTCCTGACAAATTGCATGTGGTTACTCAGCCTTCGACCACTCAGCGTTTAGTTGGGTTTGATCAAAAACCTAGCTTTTCATCTATAGTTCAACCGGTTAAGAAACCATGGAGTCGTTCTTGGCAGGACACTACTGGTCCTGTTCAGCAGCCTGACGTTAGTTCATGGCTAAAGCCCCTAGCATTTTATGCTGAGCCCCTTGCCCCTTTGCGTCAGCGCGATGAGCAGGCCCTGGAGGACGTCTTTGATGATCAGCAAGTTGATGACATTTTGGCTGATGTTTGTATGCGTCTCAGGCAGCTTTATCCAGAGCCCTGTTGGGAAGATGGCCCATTTGATTTTTTACAGGGATATCTATAGCTTCGTGCCATAGTGGACAATAATTCTGTGCGCTATCCAGCCCTTTGTCTCTATGGTTTTAACTAACCTCTAGCCAATGCTATAAATTCATTCAGTCGTTTGTTGCATGACAAGCTAAACCCATCGGCCCATTGTTAAGAGCCGATGGGTTTAGTTTGTTATGACGCTAGCTAGAACGGGATTTCGTCGTAGTCGGGGGCCGGGTTTGCGGCGGGCTTTTGTTGGGGCGGTGGATTGGCCGGGGCGCTACTGCCGCTATCAGCAATAGGAGGTGCCTCTGCTATCAACATGGATTGTAAATCATTTATGCGATGCAGTCGTTGCACAGTAATCTCTGCCTGCTTTTCACGAAATCCCTCAGAGCGATCTACTGTTTTTATGGTCAAACGACCTTCGAGCACTACCCGATCACCAGGACCGTAGCTAGCTTCCTGGATGGTTTGGGCCAGATTGCCCCAGCCCACAGCTTTAAACTGGGATGGACTATCATCCGGACGCAACCCCGCTATTTTGACCTTGAATTCGGCAATGGGGGTTTGATTGTCAGAGGTATAGCGCAACTGCGGTGTTTCTACAATCTCTGCCATGAGGATGCAATGGTTCATACAACTTGTTCCTCTCGAATGCCCTGCTCTTTTTCAATAAAACTTTGAACCCGCTGGCGATAATCCTGCAACTTGGTATCTACCCAGTCACGATCAGCGCTATTGGCAAAAATATGAACTAGCGGATCGCCAGCGTCCGGTAGAATCAGCACCCAGTTGTCCCGAGTCCGGTCAACGACTTTAACACCGTCTACCAGTTCAAGAGTATCAGCAGGATGACTTTCCACAAGATAGCGCATGAGAGCGCCTTTGATGGTCCATGGGCATCGCAGGGTTTGTACCCGGTGGGAAATTCGAGGTAAATCACCCCAAATACGTCCCAGGGACTGTTCCTGAATAGTTAACATTTCGATTAGCTTGGCGATGCAGAACATGGCATCAAAGCCGGGATGGAGTTGGGGAAAGATAAAGCCCATTTCACCACTGCCGCCCAGGACGACATTACTGCTAGCCTGGCAGGCTTCCATGAGGGCGGTGGGGTTTGCCTTAGTGCGGACCACATTGCCGCCATGGCGACGAGCAATTTGCTCAATGGCCCCAGAGGTATGTACAGGAACGACCACTGTTCCCTGGGGATGGGCGGTCAAAATCATGTGGGTCATGAGGGCGGTGAGCATTTCCCCTCGGATGGGCGACCCGACTTCATCCATGAGGACTAGCTGTTCGCCATTGGCAGCTACCTGTACCCCAAAGGTGGCTTGCAAAGCTTGAACGACCTGGCCAAGCTGACCGAGCATGCCTTCGCGTTCAGCTGTGGAGGGGGCGGTTTGACTAAGGCTGGCGTTGAGGACGACGGCATCACAGCCAAACTTTCCGAGTAGCCTTGGTAGTACGGCACCGGATACGGCATAGGCATAGTCGATGACGACTTTGGACTTGCTATGGCGAATCGCTTCGACATTGAGACGCTTTTCAAATTCGGTTGTGTAAATATCAACCAGGTTAGCTGGATAGGCAACTTCTCCAATCTCGTGGATTTGGGAGCGCCTTAGATTTTCTTTAAAGTAAGAGCCTTCAATTTTCTTTTCTTTGCCCTTGGGAATGTCAATGCCGTTTGTATCGAAGAACTCAATCAAAATCTGATCGGCTCGATCAGGGTGAATCCGCACATGGATGCCGCCAGCTACATCTAGCGTTGGTAGGATGGCGCGGGCCAGTGGGATAGCGGTTGCTTCTAAGTTTTGAATATTGATGCCCACGGACATGAGTCCGGCGATGAGCGATCGCGACACCATGCGTGAAATGCTGCGCTGATCGCGAGAGACAGTGACATTGGAGCCTGGCTTTAGGGTAGAACCATAGGCAGCCCCTAGTTTGACTGCGAACTCAGGGGTAATGTCAATGTTAGCTAGTCCGGTCACACCGCGCTGACCAAAGAGGTTGCGCTGGGCTGTGTTACCCCAAATCAGGTTGATATTGAGTGTGGCCCCAGACTCAATGCGTTTACTGGGCCATACCCTCACTCCTGGGCTAATTTGGGCTTCTTCCCCGACGGTAGAGAGTGCTCCCACCACGGCTCCTTCTAGGACGTGAGCCCGTCGGTCAGCCCGGGTTCCCCGAGCGATGACACAGGCCCTTAAGTGGGTTTCATCGCCGATGATAGCTCCATTCCAAATAATCGGGCGTTTCAGGTCAGCATCGCTGCCAACTGTGACGTTATCGCCAATAACGGTTCCTGGTTCCAGGGTGACGCGGGCACCAATGCGACAGTTGCGACCAATCAAGACTGGCGGTTTGATTACGGCCGTTGGCTCAATGTGGGTGTTTTGTCCTACCCGTATACCCGGAGACACTTCCGGATAGGCAAAATCTACTAGCACCTTACCTTCGAGGGCATCGTACTGAGCCTCGCGGTAGGCTTCAAGGTGGCCCACATCGCACCAATAGCCTTCTGCTACATAGCCATACATGGGGTCGCCCTTTTCAAGCAGCAGTGGGAACAGGTCTTTGGAGAAATCTTTTTCCTGGTTGGGGGGTAGATAGTCTAGGACTTCGGGCTCCAAAATATAGGTGCCAGTATTGACTGTGTCTGAAAAAATCTCACTGGTGGAGGGTTTTTCTAGAAAGCGCTTGATGCGACCCTCTTCGTCGGTAATGACTACACCAAACTCAATGGGGTTAGGGACTCGGGTTAGCACCAATGTGGCTTTAGACCCTTTTTCTTTATGAAAACGAATCGCTTCTGCGAGGTCAAAGTCCGTAATGCTATCGCCGCTAATGACTAGGAATGTGTCATCGAGTAGTTCGGCAATATTTTTGACACAGCCTGCGGTTCCTAAGGGTTGATCTTCTTCAACCGCATAGGTCATTTGCACACCAAAATCATGCCCATCCTGGAAGTAATCACGCATCACATCTGGAAGATAGTGCAATGTGGCAATCACTTCCTTAATGTCATTTCGCTTGAGCAGATTGACAATATGTTCTGCAATGGGGCGATTGAGTATAGGAACCATGGGCTTAGGCAGATCACAAGTCAGGGGTCGAAGTCGGGTGCCAGAACCACCAGCCATGAGTACTGCGCGCATAATTCCTCCTGTTACTTTTTGAGAAGTCAAACAATTGTTATTGAGGGTTAACTGTGAGTGACTAACGACGTTAACCTTTGAAATACATCTGAAAGTACACCTAAGTATTGGCTACTGCGGGTGCCATCGTGCATTCATTTCTTTTTTGATTTCTTTATGCAGTGTCAATTGTACTTGTTTTGTTAAGTTGGTCTTCATGTTTCTGAGGAAGACCTTAAAAATAGTTAGTTTACTGGGATTGCTGACGGGGTGATGTGTTCTATGCCCTTTACTATCGGTCCTAGTTGTTCTGCAGCTGTGTTTTGAGTCTGTTGCAGGTTCACATAAACTGAATCGTTGCTCTTAATCAATTTCGAGGAGAAACCTATGTCAACTCTATTAGGACTATTGTTGCTGGGCGGTTATGGCTATGGTGCTTGGAAATTTTGGACTGGCTTTAATCGCACTAACTTTAGCAGTGGCAAACTTTATTTGACGTTGCTGTGGCCAGTCTTTATTGTGAGTGCTTCCTATCGTCAAAACTTTACTAAGGCATTGAAAGGGCGCTAAGGGATTGGCTCAATTATCTGTAGTGGAAATATCTGTAGTGGAAAATAATTAAAGTAAGGCCAGCAGGGGCTGGGATGCTTTCGAGTTTGCACCCCGTGAAAACCGACTAAGGGCTGTTGTACAAATGCAAAATAAATAGGAAATCCAGGTATGGTAGTCAGCCAGCTGCAGGCAGTTGCTCAGAGATTTGACCATGAGTATCGCGGTGAATCGTTTGAGCTGCCGGACGAAGTCGAGGAGATGGCGGTGTTTAGAGATTGGGTGGCTGGCAGTTTGACGCCGCGAATTACTAGTAAGTTTTGGGACGTGGTGCGGCCTAAGAAAGGTCAGCGCTGTTTGGATATTGGCTGTGGTCTGAGTTTTTTGATTTATCCCTGGAAGGAATGGAAGGCGTTTTTTGTTGGGCAAGAAATTAGTAAGGTTGCCCAGGCCGCTTTGAATCAACGTGGGCCGCAGTTGGATTCAAAACTCTTTAAAGGGGTGCAGCTGGCTCCGGCCCATAAATTAGATTACGAGCCAGCAACATTTGATTTAGCGATCGCAACCGGGGTGAGTTGCTATTACCCATTGGATTATTGGGAGCAGGTCATGGCTGCTGTAAAACCCTGCTTAAAGCCAGGGGGTAGCTTTGTGTTTGATGTGGTGAATCCAGAACAAGAGCTGGCCGAAAACTGGGCTATTTTAGAAACCTACTTGGGTGCTGATGTGGAACTCGTGGACTTAAAAGAATGGCGTGCCCTGATCAAACGCATGGGCGCTAAAGTGACTAAACAAGTCGAAGGTGAAGTTTTCCACACGTACCGAGTGCAGTGGGTTTCGTAAAGCCACTGGAAAAAATACCCTTGACGGGCAAACCTGAGATGTTATCTTGGTGTCTAAAATTTTGCGTTGACGATTTTGTTGGAGCGCTTATAGTTATCCTTAAATATCTAGTTGCCAATCGTGACCTAGACCGCTATATTGCCTTCCATTCGCTAGTCGTTTTTTAGCTAACTGTTTCTTGAACTTCCCTATCGACCCTACTGTCGATTGTGCTTATGTCGCCCAGTCCATCGCGACCCGTTAATTCCCTTCCCGAGGGCGGCACCCTACCGGGCGGTACACCTGTTTTTGCCCTTAAAGAACTGGTGGCACGTCTGCAGCGTGAGCAATATAAAATTCAGGATTTGCTGAGTTCTTTAGGATTTGCCCTTAGAAGTCTCAACAATATTAGTCAGTTTTTAGAGCTGATTCCCATGATTGCTAGTCGGGTGACGGATGCGACTGGCGGGGCGCTGGTGCTGTTTCGTCCCAATGGTCAGCTCAGGTTAGAGCGGCTTTACTGCCCGACGAACGAGACCGGTCAAACCGTACGTTACGCTCTGGAGTCGGCGACACGGCAAATTACCTCTTCGCTGTCTGCTTCCCTGAATGCAAAGGCGGCAGATGGAGAAGCGGCGTCCCTGTCCCATCAAGCTGCTCGCAGCGCTATGGTGACGCTTGATCAGCAGTTAAATCATTTCCTAGCGCCTGAACTAAAGTTATTTGGCACATCCATCATTGTTCAAAATGTAGAGCGTGGTCGTCTCTACGTGTTTAGTGATGATGTGGACTACGCCTGGACAGAAACCCGACAGAAACTAGTGAGGCTGGTGGCGGACCAAACCGCTGTGGCCATTGAAAACGATGAACTTACCCTGGCGCTACGTAAAAAAGAGCGACTGGATAGAGAATTAGAGCTGGGCGCAGAAATTCAAGAAAAATTACTGCCACGCCAATGCCCGATTATTGAAGGCGTGGACTTAGCTGCCCGTTGTCAGACAGCGCAAAAAGTGGGTGGAGACTATTACGACTTTATTCCTACCACCTATGACCAGTTGCGTAATCCTGCCACTCAGCTCTCGTCGGCTCAGCCGTGGAGTATTGCCATTGGCGATGTCATGGGTAAAGGTGTCCCTGCTGGTTTAATTATGACTATGCTGCGGGGGATGTTGCGGGCAGAAGTCCTTAATGATCAGTCCCCTGGGCAAATTTTGCAAAATCTGAACTGCGTTATGCATAACGATTTGGAGAGTTCCAATCGGTTTGTGACGCTCTTTTATGCAGAATATGACCCTAGAACTCAGCTATTTTCCTATGGCAATGCAGCCCATAACCCACCTCTGTTATGGCAGGCGTCTACCGATACTATTAATCGGTTAGACGCCGATGGCATGTTGTTGGGTCTAGACATTGATACGCGCTACCACGAGGGACAAGTACAGCTTTACCCTGGTGATGTGGTGATTTTTTATACCGATGGATTTACCGATGCCGCCAATATTCGCGGTGAGCGTTTTGATGAAGATAATTTGATTAAAGCCGTGTGTTGGGCCTGTCGCAATTTGCAAAACTCCCAGGAAATTCTGGAGTATTTGTTCAACCTACTACGCCATTTTATTGGTCCTGATCGGTCCAAGGATGACGATACAACGTTGGTCGTGATGAAGGTGACTCAGCCAGCGGAATTTCGTCAATTGTCTGCCATTGAGGAATAGGGGCATTTCATAGAATGCTAGCCGTAGGGGTACTGCATACTAGCCGTAGGGGTACTGCATGCAGTACCCCTACTTGATGTTATTTATGTGGAGTGCAATGATCGATTTGTTTTATCAACCGCGTTTAGGCTACAAAGTGTAGCCTTTTCTTGGATAGGCATTCCCTATTTTGACTTTTAAGGCGGTTTAGCAATTTATCTACCTTTGTAAGCCCCATGAAAATTGACACATCTACGGCCCCCTTCAGTGATTTTGCTCCCTCTTTTGTCCCTATCATGGAACAGCCAGTGCCCATGGTGACGATGCCTGTGATTGCACAACAGTTTGATGAGTCCAGTTTTATTGATCGCTCTACCAGTATTCTCGATAACTTTGTTGAGTCTGGCCAGGTTTGGGCCTTGTTGGTTGGGGTGGTATTAGGGTATGTCATTCGAGGAATTACCACCTATTAGAACCCTGGCAACGTTAGAGGTTAGGAGCTATCCGTATTTTCCTTAACCCTCTGGTTTTGCTAAGCTCTTATCCCGCTTTAGTCTAAGTTTAGGTGGTGCAAGTAGCATCTTGATCATTTGGCAGGAGTTGACACGATTTGAGTACGTCATCAACCTCAACCCCCTGGAGTCAGCGGTTTGAGACTGGGTTACATCCTTTTATTGCTGAGTTTAATGCCAGTATTGGATTCGATATCGCCCTGGTCGAATATGATCTGACCGGCTCCCAGGCCCATGCCAAGATGCTGGCTAAGGTTGGGATTATTTCAGAGACTGAGGGACAGCAGCTGGTGGCTGGTTTGGAAACCATTCGCCAAGAATATCGGGATGGCCAATTTAAGCCTGGTGTGGATGAAGAAGATGTACATTTTGCGGTGGAGCGTCGACTGACGGAATTGTTAGGACCGTTAGGTAAAAAGCTGCATACGGGACGCTCGCGCAATGACCAAGTCGGTACGGATATACGGTTGTATTTGCGATCGCAAATACATGTCATTCGTACCCATCTGAGGGCTTTTCAAAAAGCCCTACTGGCCCATGCTGAAAACCACGTAGAAACGCTGATTCCTGGGTATACCCATCTGCAACGGGCTCAGCCTCTGAGTTTAGCCCATCACCTTCTGGCCTATGTAGATATGACCCAGCGTGACTATGAGCGCCTGGGAGACGTTGCCAAGCGTGTAAATACCTCGCCCCTGGGGGCAGGAGCCCTGGCCGGTACAACGTTTCCCATTGACCGTCAGTACACGGCAGACCAGCTAGGATTTGAGCGCATCTACGCCAATAGCCTGGATGCGGTTAGCGATCGCGATTTTGCCATTGAGTTTGCCAGTGCTGCCAGCTTGATTATGGTGCACCTATCTCGTCTGGCGGAGGAAGTGATTTTTTGGGCCTCAGAAGAATTTCGGTTTGTGACCCTTACCGATAGCTGCTCCACCGGTTCCAGCATTATGCCCCAAAAGAAAAACCCCGACGTTCCAGAACTAGTACGGGGTAAGACAGGTCGGATATTTGGCCATTTGCAGGGATTGTTGACCATGATGAAGGGGCTACCACTGGCCTATAACAAAGACCTGCAAGAAGATAAAGAAGCTCTGTTTGACACGGTGACTACAGTCCAAGCTTGTTTACAGTCCATGACAATTTTGTTGCATCAGGGATTAGAGTTTCAGCCACAGCGGTTGGCGGTGGCCGTTGCCAGTGATTTCTCGAATGCCACTGATGTGGCCGATTATCTGGCCGCTAAAGGCGTCCCTTTTCGCGATGCCTATAATTTGGTAGGGACTGTTGTGAAAACCTCTTTAGCCGCCGGGAAGTTGCTTAAGGATCTCACCCTGGAGGAGTGGCAGGCAATTCATCCTGCCTTTGAAGCAGATATTTATGATGCGATCTCACCACAACAGGTTGTTGCTGCTCGCAATAGCCTTGGTGGTACAGGGTTTGATCAGGTTAGACAGGCATTAACCAAGGCCCAGACCATGGTTCAAGCTGATTGAATAGGGTGATTTTCAGGGACGTGACATGCAACGCCCCGACAACAAAACCGTCAATGCTTTACCGATAGCGTGAATCATTCCAGTCGTAACTAGTGTTCGTTGAAGGGGGCTTCGGAGTGTGATAGCCGTAGTTACGTTTGGGATGCCAGGACGTTTCGCCGTAGGTGCCAGGACGCCAAACAGAACCATGGTGGTCAGAATGATGACCATGGTCTGAGTCATAGCTAGCGGCTGTTGCATATTCATCTGCCGCATAATAGGCTGCAGCGGCATAGGGTTCAGTCGGTGTTGGACTTTCGGGGTGAGTGCCACGCCTAGCCGCGCCAGCACGCCTGCACTTACGTAATAATGATTCCCACGTTAGGTTGGGTTGCCCTAAGGCGGTTCGGAACTGCTCTAACAAGGCTGTTGTGTTAGCACCTACTGCTGATGCTGATGCAGAGGGGCGACGCATCAACGGACGAGAGGCTCGCAGGGGGTCCACTTGGACTGCTGCAATTGCCTGCCTCACGGCATTGCTAATTTCTTGACGCAGATCATGTTTGGCTTTCTGATATTGAGATTGCCAGCCCTTTTCACTCACTGCATAGAGAGAGGGCAGCCGATTTAAGGCATAAGTTTCCACCTCAATCGGTTTGACGTATTTAAGAACACGGGATGGTAGCTGGCGCAGCTGATACTCCACCTCTTCTGCTACCAAGAGTTCCATGACGTTAATGTATTCCCGTGGGGGAGGTGTTTTCACATCAACCATGGTATTTGTCACCTACTTAACAACAATCCCGGCATAAAGCCCTTTAAATCAGGTCCTTGAACCCAGTTACTAGTGCTGAAACTAGTTTCAGTCACAGCATTTGGTGTGGTGACACATATTAAAAGTGACACTCAGGAAACGCTCCAAGCGTAAAAAGGCACCGATTGCGTAAAAACAAGCAAACCTTCTACTCAGGAATAGATCCAAAACACAATATGCATTTCCGGATTATTGTCCGTAAATCAGGATAACCATCGACGAAAGACCATCGTGATATCCCTGGGTGCTCGTAACTACGAAGCCTTATACAGGGGGTGTTACACCCTACTAGTATAACGATTGCCTCGCCAAGTTACGATGCGATTTGTGAATAACTAATTTTCTGATCGAAGTGCGAAAAAAAATACATGTAAATAGTGATTTTTCTAGTCGATAGACTGACATTCAATCTCTACATATAAATCTAGATTGCCGTTTATGTTTAAAGGTCACTATTGCTTAAATGAATATATATAATCTTAGGTTTTTACGAATGTCAGGCGATGGCTAAAGGCGCGCTAGTTTATTTCTGGCAAAGGGTTTGCTGCTGATTACAATGTCTGAGCCTAACCTTAAGTGACGCAGAGCTTATTAACTATCTTGAGAAAATATTCTGTCTAATTAGGCATATTCCTAGGCATGGCTTACATAGTTTGAGCAAGTAAGTTATGCAAATTTGTAACTGGTTTAGAAAATTAGGTTAATAAATAACTAAATCTTCCTTTGCTGAGGACACAGACGATTATTTCAAAAAATATTTGCCTGTGGGCAGAGAATAATTAATTTTGGCTTAGGTGATGAACTGGGCCGTGTTACGGAGTTTTATCCGTATTTTTACGTAAAAGTCAGCTATGGACCCGTTATCAGCTGACTTTGGCAAAAAATATTTAGTTTAATGGGCAGGGGTCAGATGTCAGTATATTTCTCACCCCTGTTACGTTGTTTGTTCAGTCCCCTGAGGGTCCCTAAATACCTTTAGGTCTGGGATAATTTGCCGCTGGTGGTCCAGGGTTAGATAGGCGAATTAAGCTATCCATAGCCTGGGGTAAAAAACGGTGAAACCAGAGTGCCATGTGACTCTGCCAGCCGACGGTAATTTCTGAATTGCGAGACTTAAGGCCAGCCGTTAAGCCTTTAGCAACCTGTTCGGGACTTAGGGGAAGCACCCAACGAAATAGGTTAAACTCTTGCACCATATCCGTATCTGTCAGGGAGGGTAACAGGGTGACCACGCGGACGTCGTGGGAAGCTAGTTCATGGCGGAGGGCCTGGGTAAAGCCGACGATGGCGAATTTAGTGGCTGAATAGGTGGCCATGGTTGGTGCGGCCACTTTACCCATGAGGCTAGAGACATTGACAATGGTTCCCTGGCGGCGAGCGGCCATACGGCGACCCACTAGCCAGGTGACAGTATATAACCCCATTAAGTTAGTAGAGAGTTCGGCGTGGGCCTGACCCAGGGGAGTTTTAAGAAAGTTGGATTGATAGGCAATGCCAGCACAGTTTACTAACAGATCAAAAGGACCATAATCTTTCCATGCTTGGGCAACAACAATATTGACAGCTGTTGACTCAGTCAGGTCAACAGATAGGGGAACAGCCTGAGCCCCATACTTCCGAACTTCTGTTGCGACCTCTTTCAATTTCTGCAGATTACGGGCAATAAGCAAGATATAGCTAGCACCTTGTTTGGCAAGTTCGATCGCAATGGCACGACCAATACCTCGTGAGGCTCCGGTGACCAGAGCCGTCTTTCCTTTCATATTCATATAAAAAATCTCCATGGGTGCCTGGTTTGCCCCTTACAAAAGAGCAAACGAAACCAGGACTGATAATGGTCGAAATATTATGTGGGCGGGTTATTAGAATGAGTACCTAAGGCAGTCGCTAAGCTGCTGAAAACCTTCAGGTATAAACGTTGCTGATTTTTCGTGTGCACCAACATTGGGGTTATCAATGATTAGCGGACACAACAGTCAGAATCATGCTCCAATCAGCGACAGAACGGATGAATTGTGGGTTTAAGATTAGCTACGCCCAGAACGGTTACGTGACCGCAAACCCACAGATTTAATTGTGGGTTGGACATGTGATACCTGGGTGATCATTTCAAACGGCATCACAAACAATTCATCGGTCACACCTTAGCAATTTGAAACAATAGCTGCAACATTTATTTAACAAGAGCATGACATTCCCGTGGATATTAGTCGTTGAGCTGTCTTGAACTCATTGCTATAAAAGAGATTCCGAAGTTTTTAGGAAATTTGAGATTGCGCCAGGCAGATGACAATCTCTGTCATGGTCGATACGTAGTGTACGATACTTTTGATATTGCCAACTCCGGTGAAAGTCAATTAAGTCAGTGGGTTTGGCTATTATCGAAAACTCTCATGGTTCACTTGTGTCACATACTTACGTAAGGGGTGTCGCCCCTGACATTAGAAAAATGAATGACAGAGTTCAAATAGTTTGCAGCAATTAATCAGTCTCTAATGGGAGACAACAATTTGAAATCAGACTAGAGGCGTATATTCAAATTCACTATGTAGTGATAAAGATCATTGATGATCCATAACATAGGCGTCAAAGCCTGGTTTCTATCGTTATCCTAGGTAAGATCTTTGTTGCCGTACCCTCCCGATTGATATGTCCCTTAATTCTGGTGATTCCGTTGTAGCTCAATGTACTGACGTGATTGAATCTTTGGTGCAGGCCACCTTAAAGGGCAAAATCAGTTCTAAGGCGCAGGTATATAACCAGCTAGATGAAGGCTTGCCTGTAGGTAGTGGCGAAATCTTTGAACGCTGTTTAGCAGAACGGATGCAGACAGCGGAGCAGGATCAGTCTTTAAAAGGGCCACGGATTGTAAGGGCTTTGAAGGTAGTGCAGGGAGAATGGGGTAAGTTACAAAAAACGCGACAAAGCGAAGAGAAAGTATCGGCAGTGACTGCGCAGATTTCGGCGTCGGATGGAGAGGGGCAGTTAGATACGCTGTTAAAACTATTGGACCCAAACCAGGCGCAGCCACCAACCCGTGACCAGTTGCTACAGCTGGCAAAGTCTCTAGAAGCCGAGAATAATGAAACGTTGGCTAAAGGTATTGCATCTGGACTGGCAGCCTTTAGAAATCTAGAAGGGGAGCTGGTTAGCTGGCTATATGAAGCGGGGGGAAGAGATATTGGGTTTGGGTCAGAACAACGGCGAGGCCCCTGGCAATATTGGGCAAAAAAAGTAGACTATGCCGTGCCTCAACAACTGTTTGATGCTTTAGCAAAAGGAGAGTCGGTCATTGAACTGGCACAGCAGTGGAGTCGATTAGATGAAAGTAGCTGGGTACAGCTGGCGATTTTGTTGCATTATCTGAAAAAAGGATTGATACAGTGGTTTGATCAACAACCCTATAATGTGAACATGGGTAAAAAGCTCTCCTATTCTACCTTTTTGATTTTTGCCAGCATTGAGGCTAGTTTGGCCCAGGGGTTTAGTCGCGATCACTTGAGTCGTGGGTCATTCCAGCTGATGCAACAAACCCTGCGCAGCTTTGCCCAGCGCGATGATTTCCCATTGTATGGCGGTGTATTTGCCGCTTTTGATGGGGGGTATTTGCAGGATACGCTGGATTATTTTAGTGAGCCACTAAAGCAGGTGCCGGGTACCCAGGAAAAGGCGCGTTTACTCACATTATTGGGGTATTCTCAGCGTACATTGGGACGGTATGACGCTGCGTTAGAGTTTCATCAAGAGGCCCTGGAGATTGCGACGGCTGCGGAGGATCAACGCTGCGTGATTGCCAGCTTTAACCATCTGGCGCGGGTGCATGTGTTGCAGAAAAACTATGGTGAGGCCAAGAACTTTAGCCAGCGGGCCTTGATTATGGCGCGGCAGCAGGGGGATGCCTTGGG
>JAHQVZ010000304.1 GCA_019634055.1 Leptolyngbyaceae cyanobacterium MAG.088 | reverse complement strand
GGCACCCCTGGCGGAGTGGAAATTTTCCATCCCGATGAGGAAGAGGTGCAAATTTTACCGTCTAAGTTTCCCTGTCGTAAAACCAAGCCCGGTGACACGTTGCGTACCATCAGCCCCTGCGGTGGTGGTTATGGGAACCCATTAGAGCGTGATCCAGCCTTGATTCTAGAAGATGTTTTAGACGGGTTTCTTACAATTGAGTCAGCTAAGCGCGATTATAAAGTGGTGATTGATCCAAACATGCTTACAGTTGATGATGCCGCAACAACTTATTTACGACAGAAAAAAATCTGAATTTCAGCCTAGTGCAACGTCAAAGCTAAAATTCGGTTTGGGTCTTGATAGACCATGAGTTATAACTCATTTGGGATAGACCGCAGCAGATGTAGTTTTGTCGGTTCCAAGCTGACAGCCTCAACATAGGCCGATGTCAGGTAAGGGCGATAGAATTCATTATCTAGTAGATAAACCTGTGCATGGGCAATGGCAAGGGACACAAGCAAATTAGAAAATAATTCTTCTGCTTCATTGATTTTCTCAACGACATCGCTATTAGGGCTGGTAACACTTAAGATAACCCGTGTCATTGCTGGTGTATGGGAAAGGTTTTCTCCTAAATAGAAATATTTTTCGGGAGTTGTTAACCCTTGAAATGCAACTAGTTGCTCTAGGGCAATAGGACTCGCCACATCAGTTGCTCCCCCTAAAATCGCAACGGGAACCTGAATGTTACCCATGCCACTCTCTCCAAATAGATTACTCACCGGAGCTAAGGCAAATACATGACCCACCCGTTCATCGGCCAGACTACCATCTGTCAATTGTTGAATGGACGATGCTTCTAGCTCCAACAATCGACACTCAAGTGCGAGGGCAACGTTGACATTTTCAGGGGAGATATCCGCATTGAGATCGCACTGACGTTGCAAACGATCAATATCAACAATCGCACCAGCTGTAGCTAAAACAGTATATCCACCAAATGAGTGACCAATAAGACCAACGCGATCAAGTTGAAGTCGTCCTTGAAAATCAGTGCTGTTTTTTTGCTCTAAAGTATCCAATAAAAACCGAATATCTAAAGGTCGATTAACAAATTCCATCGCCTCAAATGATTCATGAACAAGACCTACAAGTAAATCATTCTGATAGGTTTTATTACTACCCACATGTTCTGGCATGGCAACCATAAAGCCATTGGCGGCTAGCCTACGGGCTGCAGTCACAGCCTCCGGATTGTCTTTAGTATCACCATAGCCATGGGAAAAGACCATGACTGGCACAGGTCCCTGGATAGCACTAAGATCCTCAGGCATGTAAAGATTGACTGGATAGGTGCGATTTCGCTGATTGTCTTCTAAGCTCAGCGATTGTTTCACCACATTAAACCGATTGAATTCACCCAAAATAGGCAAAGCGCTGTAGTCAAGAATCGGATCAGCGGCGGCAGCCGCTTTAGACTGTTGGGTGGCGATCGTAATCAATTGTTCTGTAGCTTCCAGGTTAGTCTTGGCAACGTTTGCTAATACCAGGATCTGTTGTAGGTCCAACCGTACACCCCCGGTTGGATAATGGCGAAGCAGGTTGATAGGTGATAGACCATCCGGATCAGCAGCCGCTAAAATAATGGCAGCTCGAATGGCTTGCTGACCATTCTGACGACCTTCTGTTTGGATTAACCGTCCAACCCTAGCTAAAACAGATTCCCCCATAGGTGAATACAGCCATTGGGAGAGAATAAAGGGATCGCCTACTTGTTCAGGAATGCCTGAACTTAGAAAGTTCAGGGGAGTGTTTAAGACCCGTTGGAAATCCTGTTGTCTTTCTGGAGGTATAGCATTTATAACGGGAGCCAACTCATCCGCTATGGTTCCATCTTCGGCAAAGGTCTCAATAGATGAAGCAGGGATTACCCGTCCAAACGGGCCATAGTCTAAATAAACCTCGTCTGCCGCCCGCACTGGCAAGGACACTATTATTCCAGATAAAAGGCTAAGTGCAGAAGCTTGTAGAATTCGCCGAATTGACTTTGGACAATTATCTCTGAAACGCATTGTTAACATGATGTTGGGGCTTTCTTCACACTTAACACTTTAAAAAAATATGCGCAATATAATTTAAAAGCACATTTGACGTGCGATTTTGCAAAGGCAGTTCGATAGGTAATTGGAATGAGATATGAAGTGCAGTAATGTAAACACCAGATTTTCTATTTTTCTAAGGTGGCTTGATGGATAACTGGAATGAGATCAGAACGGCCTATCAGGTCGCACAGTTAGGAACCATCAGTGCTGCTGCAGAGGCTCTGGATGTGCATCGTTCAACCGTCATCCGCCATATCGATACGCTAGAAGACGTTTTGGGTGCCAAGATTTTCCTGCGCCATTCGCGGGGATATACGCCAACAGAGTTGGGATTAGATTTGATGCGAGTGGCCAAAGCGGCTGATGCCCAATTTAGCCGACTGACAGAACTAGCCACAGCAGATACAACAGAATTATCGGGTGAATTTATTCTGACATCGTTGTATATCCTGGCACCAATGCTGATCCCGATACTGAAATCCTTTCAGGCCCAATATCCAAGTGTTACCGTTCGATATCTAACCAGTGAAAGGCTTTTTCGATTGGACTATGGAGAAGCCCATATGGCGGTCCGAGCTGGTCCTAAGCCTGAGCTGCCAGATCATATTGTCCAGCCGTTTACAACAACAAAAATCGGGCTATACGCCAGTACTGACTACATTGCCAAAAATGGTATCCCACAGACATCTGAGGATTTTGCCAACCATTGCTTTGTCGGATTTGACAACCTAAATTCTGGCCCACCCTTTAACCTCAATATCTGGATGCGAGAAAATATCCCTGAGGAGAATGTTGTGCTTCGCAGCACTGATGTGCTCGTGTTAGACCATGCCATCCTATCGGGTATCGGCATCGGTTTCTATCCGGCTGAAAAAGCCAAACAACATTCTGATTTAATTGAAATCTCGCCCCACCAAGATGAATGGGATGTGCCATTTTGGTTGATTACCCATACTGATTTACATCGAACAGCCAAAGTACAGGCCTTTCTAGCTTTTTTGCAGGAAAAGGCTGATAAACCAGCTGTTTAATCAGCCAACTCCGCTGATTAGATTATTTGTTCAGACATTATCAGCTACAGTTTTTCTTGCTGGAAATAGGCGTAAAAGCTCAATGCAATCGCTGCGCCTGAAATAATTGTCATTACGGTTCCAGGTACAAAATTGTTATAGCCCCCCAGGTCAATGAATATAAAATAGCCGACATCGAGCAGACCACCAACCAGCGCTGATACAAATATAGCGGCAACATTCTTGCGCCATATAAATACACCCCCAATAATGGTAACAACGCCAACCCAAAGCAGATTGAAGCCGTGCTGATTGATAATGGCACCAGCCGCATCGGGGTAGTCCATGGCCAATAGAGCCGGGTCCACACCATCGGCAATGCCAGAAACTGCGGTTGCCGTGTCACCGGAGATGGTCAAAACGCCAGCTAAGGCATGGACAATGCCCCAAATCACCCAAAGGATGGCGGAAATTTTCAGAAGCATATGGGTTGTTTTTCGGCTAAGTTGAGGCATTGATAATCTTTCCTAGAAAAGCGGTTAATCGATTACGCAAGTGTGACGGGAGGGTTGGGCGTGCTCATTTTCTCGAAAACCTCTTGATCTGGCATTTCTACAATCTGCTTGAGTAGGTCATTTTCAAAAATTGCATGGTTTTTTACCGGATCTACAGGGGGTTGAGCAACGGTTCCCCCCTTACCTTCATAGGGGTCAGGGGCCTTGTAGCGCGCCAATTCTTCTGCAGAAATTCCTAGTGCCTCCACAATTTTTGGGTCGATCCAAACCTCGGGATTAATTGAGTGTGTATACGCGGCAATTTCCAAAGATAAATGATCGGGGCCATTAAAATAAATTGACTGCATTACCCCGTGGTCGAGTGGACCAAAGACGTGAATACCCTTGGCTCGGAGGCGATCGCGCATGTTGAACAGCGCTTCTACGCTATCTACGTTAAAGGCTAAATGCTGTAATGTCCCTGGGGCTGACGGTCCATTCTGGGTATAGGTGACACCAGAAATCGGTTCAATGTCTTTGTTCTCTGGAAACTCAACAAAGCTGAGACAACAGTTATCGCTTAGTTTCAGAAAGGTATGGTGTGCGCCACTGACGTTGTGCATTGGAAATAGCGCCACAAGCTCTGCACCGAGAATATCAGTGAAAAATTCGATTTGCTTCTTCGTGTCACCAGTGGAAATGGGAAGATGGTTGATGCCGTTTGCTTTAACCATGGGTCTTTCTCCTCTCTCGGTCTGAATTTTTGTTTGAATTTTCGTCTGACATTAGAGGTGCTTTTTGATGTAGGTTTCAAGCACTTCAGAAAAGTCTTCAGTGTGATAAATCATCATCTGGTGCGTCGCATCTGCCATGATTGTGCACTCCACTGGACCTGCGATCGCATCCGCAGTAGCCTTAATTAAATCGGGTGGAAAGTTGGGATCTTTCTCGCCACCAACCAGCAAAATAGGCTTTGTATTATCTTCAATGGCAACAACGGGATTGTGGGCAAACACCGATGTCCAGGAAGCCAGGTCATAACTCCAGGTATTCCATGGGTCAGAGTGTTTCATCTCTCCTGCGCCATCAATGCCATAGTCTTCATCAAAATCGAACGTAAGATCAACATCGATCCTGGCACTGCGTCCAAGCATTTTAACAACCGTCTGAGCAGCCTCTGATTTCAAAGCTTCTCTCAATTCTTTGAGAAAAGGTCCCCCAGGAACAACTGCTGACCCCATTATGATAGTGCCAGTGACAGGTTCAGCGTAAGTCCCAGAGTAGGCCGCCGCCGCACCAAAGCTTGACCCCAGCAAAAAAACAGGCAATCCAGTCTCTTGTTTTACATGGCTGGCAAAATCGACACCGGCCTGGGCCCACTCAGCAAACTCAAACTGACCACGTGGTCGGGTGCTGCGGGTGGATTTTCCATGGCCAGGCGCATCGTAACTCCAAATGTCCGCACCTTTCTTTTCGGCATAGTAGGTGCAAAACGCATCGTAAATCCCACCATGTCCGGCAAAACCGTGGGAGATAACGAGGGCATATTTCGGATCTTTTCCACGATAGCGGGTAGCGTAAAGCTCACCCAACATATGAGCTTCTATGAGCATAGTAGTCTCCTCTCATTTCTAGCTTTAATTAG
>JAHQVZ010000303.1 GCA_019634055.1 Leptolyngbyaceae cyanobacterium MAG.088 | reverse complement strand
GTTGTTGTCACGCGGCGACCCATGCTTGAGGCCGAAGCTCATGAACGGCGCAAGAAAGCGCTCGCACTGCTTGAGCCAGGTCGTGAACTAGGCGGCGTCGTTCGCACAATTGTGGATTGGGCCTTCCCGGGTAATTTCCCATCGGGTGTGCCTGCTGGTGGTTTAGGTGTTGGCGCTGGCGGTGGTGTTGTACTTGGCAGTCCTGAGTCAGGTCTGACTGTTAATCCTGATCAGGTAGGTGCCTTCAGCTTTACCGTGAGAATTCCGTAGAGCAAGCAAACCGCTCTGCAATTTAATAGCGCTTCAGCAGTGCTAAGGTGGGCTATTCTCTAGTCCACCTTTTTTTGGGTACATATGTTAGTAGCAACCTACTACGAAATAATCCGAACTAGGATGGAGCTGGTGAATGGCTACCCTAGTAAATCGGGTATTTTTAGAATTACAGGGTTAATTTTATTTAGTTTGATATGAGCGTGCCTAGCTTTATGTCATGCTCTCCCTAGGCCAATGGCATAAACATATCTATGGTCATAGCAAACGAGCATCCCATATTTATTGTCGGTATGCCCCGTTCGGGAACCACCCTTTTAACGACTATTCTTTCCGCTCATCCCCGCATTGCCATTTCTCCTGAAACCCACTTTTTGACCTACTGGGTCCCTACATACCATAATTTAGATTTCAGTAAAGCTACTGATTTTGAAGCGTTCTGGCAGGTCCTAAGCCGAAGCAAACGGTTCTCTTACTTTGATATAGATCCTGACAAAACCCTAGCTGCCATATTGGCGAAAGGGTCTCTTAACAATGCCTCTATTTTTGCAGGATGGTTGGAAACCTATGCCGAACGTTGTCAAAAGCCTCGATGGGGAGAGAAGACACCACTTCATTATCAACATCTAGATCAACTGTTGACATGGTTTCCCAAAGCTCAAGTGCTATGGATGTTACGAGACCCAAGGGCTGTAGCTGCATCGTTGTTAAAGATGGCCTGGGCCAGTAACTATGTGCACATACATGCCGAGCAATGGAACCAAAGCACTCGACTTTACGAAGAACATTGGCAAACTGATCCACGGGTAAAACTAATCCGCTATGAAGATTTGATCCACCAAACTGATTTAATCCTTAAAGAAATTTTCAACTTTCTTAATGAAGACTATCTTGAGGGATTACTGGCCCAGCGCACTGTTGAAACAATACCCATAGTTAACCGACAGGGATGGGCATTGTCTCATCTGAATCAAACGTTACAACCCTTGGAAGCTAAGGCCATTGATAAGTGGAAACAGGAGCTATGGCCAGAACATGTCGCAATTGTGAACAGCGTAACAGATGCGCTACAAAAGCGATATAGATATAGTGAGGGGTCTACCCCACGGCTAACCATAAGGGCTATCTTGCTTTTGAAGTTGGCTCAGCTACATTGGAAGCTCGATCGAAAACTAATGAACTGGCGAGCTAAGCTGTTTGGTCCCTCTGCCCGGCGAGCCCATGATATTGGTGCAGAAATAGGATGACTACAAAATTCTCTACTAGGATATTCCCTTTTAGAAAACCTCATTTACAGATTAGACAAACGACTCACTATCTATTGAACCGTCCTCCCATGAGTCCAGTACGGTTTGTTCTTTTTGGGCGAGGGCGCTCTGGCACAACTGCTTTAGTAAGCCTGTTAGATAATGTCAAAGATATCCATTGCGATGGGGAAATTTTGAGTCGTCCAGTTTTATTACCCCAACTTTATCTGCAAAGTTGCTGTGCTAATTCTCATGCTAATGTCTATGGTTGCAAAATTTTGAGTTATCACATTCGAGACGTACAACCTATATTAAAGCGACGACGTTTTTTAAACCGTCTAGATAATGCTGGGTTCAAAATCATTCATTTACAGCGACGTAATCTTTTTCTCCATGCTCTTTCTAACCTTAAAGCCAGGGTGTTCGGGTTCTACCAAAAGAAGGCTGATGGCCCTGCCAGGTCCAAACCCATTACGGTTCAACTTGAAAGTTTGCTGGATTGGGTGCAACGCAGTGAGCAATTGGCAAAATATGAGTTGGAGTTACTACAAGGGTTAAATATATTGTCATTAACCTATGAAGATAATCTCCAAGATAGTTCACACCATCAGCCAACGGTGGATCAGATTTGCAGTTTTTTAGGGGTGCCCTCATCATCAGCAACGAGTGCCTATCGTAAACAATCATCGAGTTGCTGGCAGGATGAGATCGCAAATTATCAAGAAGTTACTGACTTTCTTTCTAAGACACCCTACGCCCATTATCTTGATGACATATGATCCACCCGTCTATTATCCATGAATAGCTTTCGCAGTCTTGTCATCGTTCAAGTCCCCCCTTACCCTCCTATGGGAGGTGTGGCATTAAGAAACTGGCAAACCATCAATCTGTTAAAACGTCAGGGAGAGGTAGCGATTTTCTCCATTTATAAAGGGACTGATGATAGCTCTCTAGCCCTTTTAGAAAAAGGCTTCCAGCTTAATCACTATGATATCGGTAGCCCCAACCGTTCCTGGCAGGGAAAGCTTAAAAAGCGTCTTGGATTTCTTCGCCCTGATGGGTACCCATATTCTGACTGGCTCTATACAGCGACAGCTGGTAAGCAATTACGCCAGTTTTTGAACGAGTTTCAACCAACATTAATTGTGTTTGAAGAGCTGTGGCTATACCCTTATCTGCAAATTGCAAAACACTACCCCTGCCCCATTGTTTTAGATAACCACAATATCGAAGGTAAGAAAGAAGACTACCGATTACAGTCCTATAAACTACGTAAAATTCGCCATATTGAAAAAAAGTTTGTGCAACAGGCAGACCAAACCTGGGTATGTAGTACTGTCGATGCTCACCAGCTGCAACAACTTTATGGTGTCAGAAACACTGTCAGAGTTATCCCTAATGGGGTTCAGGCTAGCTTTTACCAGCCCACATCCCCACATCCCCGAGACAATCATCATCTTCTATTTTTAGGCAAGTATTCGTACCAACCTAATGAAGAAGCTGCATTAATAGCTATCAACGAGATTTATCCAGCCCTGAAACAGAGTTATCCTGACTGTCAACTTTGGCTTGTGGGCCGTGACCCTACTCCAGCGATGAAAATGGCAGCTGGAGACGATGAAGATATTCATATTACTGGCATGGTGCATGATGTTCGACCTTATTTGCAAACGGCGAGCGTCATGGTGGTGCCTCTACGTCAGGGGGGAGGCACTCGCTTAAAAATATTAGAGGCTTTTGCCAGCCGTTGCCCTGTTATCAGCACCCCAAAAGGTGCAGAAGGGCTACAAGCTCAGGATAATTATCATCTTCATTTAGGAGAAACCCCGGAACAAATCATCACCAAGGTAAAACATCTCTGGCAAAACAAATCATACGCACAACAGATGGTGGACCATGCTTATGGGTTATTTATGAAAACCTATTCCTGGCAAGCTGTAGAGCAATCTATATCATTAGCTTTAGCCAGGCTTAGCAAGTAAGCGAAAGTATTTTGTTGATTCTTAAGCTCAAAGTTTCTGGATCATCTAAAAGTGCTTCAAATCCTTAAATTTAATGATTTTTCGTCAACTCATTTAATCAGATTGAATACTATACACATATCCTATGTCAGCATTAAGAGTAGATTTTAATGGGCAATAATCATAGAAACATTAGCCTTATTTTTCAGGCATGGCTAATAATGAAAAATTTTAGAGCTTATAGCAAATACCTCGATGTTTTAAGGCATTTGCAAGTCAGATTAGTTATTTCATTTCAAGCTTTCAGAGGTATCTATTATTCTAACTAATCTGGCAGATGCAATAGAACTCGTCCGGAAAAGTCTTCTAAGTATTGATCATTACAATAAGGCCTAAACCAAAGTATCCAATGAAACATCTACTACGAACAACTCGCTCAGCAGAAGTCTTAGACACCATGTTTACGACAGTTAGGCACTTTCTACCGACATATCAGACACAATATGCTGACCCTTTCTGCGCCATAGCTGAAATTCCATTTGAGCTTGAAATTGAGAATTGCAGCTTAAATGATAGTAACCCTCACATTATTAATTTTTATAGATGGGTAAAAAGTGGTGATTTCTTAAAGGATGGGTGGTTAATTAACCAGAACACAAACTATAACACCTGGTCTAGAAACAAAAATCGATTCAATAGACTTATTTCAAAAGGGAAGACTAACACTGTTGAAGCCGCGCAGCTAACCTTCTACCTGCAACATATAACTACATTCTTTAGTTTTGATTCAACTGGAACTTTCATCGGCACTCATGATTCCCATGGCGAGCTACCCGAAATAGATTGGGAAGCAGCTACTGCACTGATGCAAAACTGGGAGTTCAACAATCATGACGACTACACTAATTTTGTAGTCCCTGAGCACGCAACCCTTGTAATGAGTCCCCCCACAATATACACCAGACAATGGACTGGGTTCAGCTGGGATAAGTCTGCACATACAGATCTCTTGCACTGGGCAAACAGTCACTCAGGTAAGGTGCTTGTGTTTCACCGAAGAAGTAGGACAATCCAGGGTTTGTATGCCGATTGGACAGAGGGAGACCGGGTATTTCAGTTGGTGTAGAGTAAAGCCATCGCTAACATCGCATTTTAATCTGAGCAACCCAACCCTAAATAGATTGGTTTTGTGGGGACTGACATAAGCCCAGATCATTCATTAACGCTCGAGCTCAGGAGATTATTTGCCTAAAAATTGTACTTGTATGGCCAGTTGATTAGGCAGGGTTGGGAGTGCGATCGCAACGCCCCATCTCCAATGACCACCAGCTAAACATCGCGTAACTGACATTGCACAGCAACCATGGCCTGTCTTAGATGCTCTCACCTTTTTTTAACCAATCAACCGACAAACAGCACCAACAGCTCTATCACCTAGTTTAACCCCGGTTGAAAAGGCTAGGGCATAGCCACCTAAAACAATAGTTTGCTGCTTTGAAGATTGTCTACCAAGCCCCTAATATCCCCATAGATACGTCCATAACGCTATAAGCTACCCCCTAGGCAGGAATAAATGCTTCCACACAGGGTAAAAACTGGCCACGAGATATTGCGCGACCTTAGCCACGAAGAAACTCTGACAGAGTAAATTAGGCTTTAATCGCAAATCATTAAGATTCAAATAATTTAGCTAATTTGTGGCCTAAATTATCTTTCTTAACCAAATCAACAGTTGACTTCAGTTTAGAAAAAAAGAAGTCATTAAGGTACTGTTTGAACGCATAAAACGGACTGTAAAAACTACTAATCAACAACTGCAACTCAGCCTTAACTACTACATCACTTTGTAAATTGCGAGAATACTTAATCAAATGCAGCAATAGCTTACGCCCATCATTTAAAATAAATAAAACTACCCACAGTGGTCGTTTCCAGGCGGGTAAAGCCACCATACGAGTAGTATATTTACTCAAACCAATTCCATGGAAAAAGCGTAAAAGGTAGCTTATCTCAAACCGCTTACTGGGAATCTGATGGTCAATATGCATTAGTGGGTTAAACCATATCTCCCAACCAGCTTTTTTCAAATGAAGCAACGCTTCTATATCTTCTCCCTTAAAGTTTAAAGAATTTCCCACTGGACCTCGTAATTGCAGAGGATACGGCACATAAGTTAACCACCGCTGGCGTGAAATCACAAGACCAGCCCCAGGCGGCACCAAGTTACTCATAGCGCGCCAGCCTGCAGTGAAACAAACAACTTCATTCCGCTCCACTACAGGAAAAAATGGAGCAATTCGTTCAAAATTGGCAGGTGGCACACTCTCATAATCTGGATGAATTTGTCCACCAAACGCGGCTGCCTGAGGATGGTCACAGGCAAATGTATAGGCCGCCTGCACCCAGTCAAGTGCAGGGACATTATCGTCATCCAAAAAACCAATCCATAGGCCTCGGGCATCCAAAATTGCCCGATGCCGGGCGAACGATGCTCCCTGGCAAGGCTCTAACACATATCTAAGGGTGCAAGTGGTCCATGACCGTTGATACTCGCGAACTATATCGACAGTCCCATCAACACTATTATTGTCAACGATAATGACTTCCCAGTTGATGCTATCAGTAATAACTTGAGCACTGAGCGCATCTAAAATTCTAGGAAGTACCGAAGCACCGTTATAAAGACGAATAGCAACTGAAAAATCAATCATAGATTCTAAGTAAAGTTACAATCGCCTAAGCACCACAGGTAACCTTGTTAACAGATTCCGCTAAAAGCAGATTAGGTCTAGCGAAATTCGCTTACATTATATTGGACCACAACTCAATTAATTCATGCATGAGAGCCATAAATTAATACTAATGGCTGAGTTAGCGATTCAAACGCGATTCAAATTTTTATAAACGCTTAACAACAGTGACATACGGGGTCAGTAAGTTGACATTAGTAATTACAACTAACAATCGTGACTAGCTCCACGTCTTGACCACAACTTCAGTATTTTCACCATGTCAACCGGATGAATTCACCTTACTTAACTAAGTAAGGCTGACATCGGCCAAACCAGCAAACCCTTAAAATTCAAAACCGAATTAGTCTTTACTAATGTTTTTGGAAACGAAGCATCTGTAGCATCTGTCAGATTATTCAACATCGTTCGCTTGTGTATATCAAGCAAAAACCCTAGCCACAATGCCATTAGATAAAATCTAATGAATTGATGACCAGGGTTTTTAGAAGAAACACTTAGCAGCTAGAGGAAACTCTTGCTAAGCCTATATCTCTGTTTTTATGTAAGCGCTTTTTTGCTCATACTGTATTTGCCGCCACGACCACGGAACCATTCATTAGTCCGTGCACCAGCAGACAAAATATTAGATACTCGATTACGAGCCTTCAAGAAAGTTGCTTTGGGCATATCACTCTTGAAAATTGCCTCCATCACCTCAGCGATTTTGAATGATTCATTGGGTTGAGCCTTCAAAATATTGGCAACAACATCAGGTAAGGGAGTCTTCCGGAAAGGATCTTGCACATAACGCTGCCAGTTAGGAGACTTACCACCACGGGGCTTACGGGCGGCTTTAGCAGGAGCAGGAGCAGGAGCTTTTTTGACTTTAGTCGCTTTAGTTGCTTTAGTTGCTTTTGCCTTAGTTGCAGTTTTAGTCTTCGTGACTGTTTTTGCAGCTGGTTTACGACCACGACGCTTACCAGTTTTCTTGGCAGGAGCCTCAGCTGGTTTACTTTCTGCGACAGCAGAAGCTGCACTCGTTAGAATTTCAGTAACATTAGCGGCAACACCATTAGCACTGCCTGTTGACTGAAACATATTGATAACAGTCTGCAGGCCTTCGCGCTGTTTTTCTGCAGCAGAGAGCTGCTCGCTTAATGTTTGAACTTGAGAAGCAAGTTGGGATTCAACTTCCTTGAGCTGATCAAGGACATTGGTAGCCATATCGAATTAAACCTCACTTTGTTGCAATGAATGGAGCGATTTTGAGAAAGACAGTCTCATTTGTTTCCTAATTCTACAAACATATAGCACTAATTCAACAAGTTTTTAACACCAAAAAGATACCCAAACAGAAAAAAGCAATATCATCGAATATTTTTTTTGCTGTTCAACAACGCTAAAATACGACACCAACTCCTTCTTACAAGTACCACTTCATTGGTTAGGAGCCCCAGAGAACTGTTTCATAGCCAACCTCAAACTCTTTTTTCATCAAGGGTTTTAGCTAAAACAGAGTCTTTCAAACAGCCTCAACAAGAGTCCTGTGAAGAAGCTTCTTTATCCCTTCACCAAAACATCCTTTCACACGTTAGCTTTTATTATTTACTGAGAAATAATTCCTGATATTTTCTCAAGAAATTTGAGATTAGAACAATGAAAACTGTTAACCATGAACTAAGTCTCCCTTTAAAAGAACAAAAGTAGTTCTCTTGAACTACTTTTGTTCTTTATGCCAATTTTCTTTAGCAAGCCATTTCTTTAGCCCCAACGGCTTGAATGTAAGTCGGGAGGAACATCCTGAAGTCGTCCTGGCCCAATGGCTTTGATGGCTTCAGATAAGTCTAAATTGCCAGTGTAGAGGGCTTTTCCAACAATCACACCGCTTACGCCTAAGGGAGCCACACCCAACAAACTGAGTAAATCGCTCATAGAACTAACACCACCTGACGCAATGACAGGAGTATCAATTTTTCCGGCTAGTTCTCTTAGAGCTTCTAAATTTGGCCCTTTGAGAGTGCCATCCCGTTTAATGTCGGTGTAAATGATTGCGGCAGCTCCCAGATCTCCCATGCGACGAGCGAGATCATCGGCCATAACAGTCGATGTTTCAATCCAGCCACGGGTGGCAACTCTACCGTCACGAGCATCAATGCCTACAAAAATGCGCCCCGGAAACTCACGGCTCAGTTCTCCCACCAGCTCAGGGTTCTCCACGGCAACTGTACCTAAAATTGCGTATTGCACCCCTAAATCGAACAGCGCCTTGACGCGGTCGAGATCTCGTAATCCGCCCCCCACTTGTACAGGAACATTCACCGCCTTAACAATCTCAATAATGGCTTCCCAGTTCTCAGGTTTACCAGCTTTTGCACCGTCTAAATCCACTAGGTGAATGCGAGAGGCTCCCTGCTCTGCCCAGCGACAGGCAACAGCAACCGGATCGTTATCAAAGACCTGGGATTGATCATAGTCTCCTTGAAATAAACGAACACAGCGACCGCCGAGTAAATCAATGGCAGGGATCACGTCCATAGTCAGTTCCGCTACATAAGGGTGAGCAATGGTTCAAATTGTACAGAAAAAAGGGAAAGGGCAGAAATGCTGTAAACAATAAAACCTCTATGCCTAAAGATTATCCGTAATGTTATCTAAAAGCTTGGAGATCTGGTCTCGATCAGGAGCCTGTGGCCTTTGATCTAAATAGGTTTCTAAGTCACTACGCGCAGCTAACAGGTTTTGTAGTTGATAATGAATTAGACCACGGTCGCGACTGTTGCTGGCTTCATTGGGAAATAGCAACAGCAGATAGTTGAGGATTGTCAAAGCCTGGGAAAAATCACGCCGGTTGAGATAGACCAGCTTGAGGTTGTTAAGCAACCGACCCAGAAGGGATTTGGCGTTAATGGGCGCAAGATAAGCGGGCTTCCAAATCGCTTTAGCACCATATAACCGATGAAAAATAGCCTGACAATCAGACGCGAATAGCACCTCTCCTCGGTTAAAGGGATCTATATAAACTTCCATATCTGCCACCGTAGGACGTACTAGAAAATGCCCTGGCATACCCACGCCCACCATGGAAAACTCTAGACGCTGAGACACTTCTAAATACACCAGAGCCAGGGTAATTGGAATACCTAAGCGCCTTTCAAGGACTCGATTGAGATAACTATTGTCGGGATCGTAGTAGTCGATTTGGTTTCCCCTAAAGCCAAGCTCCCCATAAAGCTGTTGATTGATTGCCTGAATCGTCTTCAGTGGATAGTCAGAAATGCTGGGCCTGATGGCCACTGCTATGTCGTCAAGCTGTTGATAAAACGAGGCGGGATCAAGTTCAGGATAAATTTCTTGGGCCGGACAAAGGGCTGCTGAGGCTAGTTCAAGGATAGGTTGAGAGATGAGCTGACGAAACCGCTGTTGGGCTTGGGAGAAGCGCAGGGACATGGAAATTGGATTGAATTAAATTGAACGTTGGTCTGAGTGTATGTTGTAGTCACTGCCACTACCGTAAAACAGAGCTTCTCTCCAGCGTTGCCAGTAGTAACCAGTGTCTTTGGGTGGGGACGACAGTAGCCGATTTAGCGCACTGTAAATAGCTAAGCTTAGATAGTGTCCTGACCAGTCTAAAACGGATGGAATACCCACCTGGGGCAAAATTTTAGCAACAAGCATCGGATGATAAATGGAGGTTCGAAGCAACGTCTTTGCTAAGGGTGAAAACTGTATAACATCTTGCAGAAACGGTTTTAATATCGGGTCACCCAAAGTAGCCATGTCTTGAAAGATCGTGGTCAACAGGCCATTGATCTGATGTTGATTTAGAGACTGATTTACCCCCAGACTCATTGCATTTTGAAACAACCAGGTAACGGCAACATTGGGTTGATAGGGCTGTAGCCAACCCAGGGCAGAAGCACTTAGCTGATCGTGTTTGAGGGCATCATCAATGCCTTTGGTCAGACGACTGAGATGTCGAATCATGGCACCAAACCCACCAAAGCTTAAGGGAGATTGATGGCCACTGGCATCTCCAACAGCCAATGTTCGGCCCCAGGGAAACCGTAAAGGGCTGTTGCGATAAGCTGGGAAAAAACCAAACATTGCCCGCTTAAAGTGGAGCTGTTCTAGGGAAATAGTTTGGTACTCGGGTAATAGCTGAAAATAATCTTCAAACAGCTCAGTTAGGGTAATTCGCTCAGGATGGGCGTCAAGATAGGTAAACAGATAAGTAGTACGGCCATCACGGGCAGGAAACGCCTCCCAAAAATACTGACATTGATGCTTGATGGGGGTAAATGAGGCAATTAGATCTCCGGTTTGGTTATGGCTGTACCCTGTGGCACAGGTCCCCACAACAAGACAGACTGCATCCGGTGTTTCTCCCTGACGAGCCTGCTGAACAATGGGTGAGAAGTGGCCCATGGTATCAATCAGCAAACGAGTCGTTAATGTTTGTTCGCCGGCTGTCACCAAAACTCCATCTGGAGCCACCCGAGCTGACGAAAATGGCGTCTGTTCTAAGAGTTCACCACCTGCCGATAGAAAGACCTGCTTTAAAGTTTCCAACAGGTATACCGGGTCGACACCCACATTAAGGACATCGCGAACCCAGAGATCGTCACCGCCATCAAAGCAGATCCGCGCTGGATTATATTCCGTTGCGATCGCAATCTCTAACTCAGCCTCACTTAAAAGACCCAGCTCAACAAACGTACGTAATTCATTACGAGAAATATTCCACTCCTGGGCTCTTCCCCTCAAAACATTTCGTTCTAACAGGGCCACCCGCCACCCGTGGCGCACCAGGGTAGCCCCTAGCAAAATGCCCAGAGTACCGCCACAAATAACGACATCGTAAACATCGGTTTTAGCCTCTACCCCCAGCGGTTCAGCCTGGGTCGAGACCACATTAGGCCGAGGAATGTTGCCATGGCGATAGTCATGCCATAGGGCATCAGCCCGCTGAAGACCAGCGTAAGGGTTTCCCGCGAGGGATTGAAGAATAGTTTGGGTATAAGACATCTCAAAATCATATCCGCGTTTCTACCATCAAAGATGTCCCAATCCAATCACCAACAGCATCATAATCTCGCACAATGCGCTGGCGTTGCTGAGACGAAAAATACCAACAAAGCTCCAGTCGGGCACCAGAATGTCGCGGTAATTTAGGATAAACCGTACAGCTGACGTTACCGGGCAAAAGCCACAACCGCAGCAAATGATCAATCGCTTGCCAACGGTGCTGATCGATTAGCGTAAACGGATATAGGCCCACTGACCAGCATCCCACAAGCGATCGATTGAAGTACTAGCAAATAGTGTCATTAACAGGCTGCAACATTAACAGGACGGAATGCCAAATACAAAGCCGGCCCTAAAAGTGGCACTAGAGAAACCACTCGCCAGGCAGGGGAAAGATTACGCCTACAGAGGTCAGCCCACAACAAACTGGGCGTGAGCAGTGTGAGCATACAAAAATCTAAACTCATGACGTGAATAAACTGGTTAGTAGCAAACTCAGAAAGAAACATTTGCCAGTTGTCATACCAGTTTCCCTGAGCCAGGCCATAGGCAAGCAAAGAGAGTGTGGCAATTGCCACACCCACGCCCACCCATCGATGGGTAATTATCCTGAGCATAAGAGTCTCTGCTGGCCGACAGGGCAAATGTTTGGTCGGTTTTCTCAACGCTAAATAAGGCATTAGGGCAAAGGCTCCAAATCCAAAAGAAGCCACCACAAATGGCCAGGCAGGCAACCGTTGATCGCAACCATCAGACAACGCCAGACTGGCATAAATCACTGGCCACAGCCCCATAACGTTAAACAATACGACTACCACCGGATTAAGACCGGCCCACTGCCCTGTTGACAGTTGACGAACGACATCCAAGGTTTCAGACGTACCTGACGGTGACAGCAACATCCCATACGTTACAAAACCTAACCACAATGCCCCTAAAGCAAAGGACTGCCATCGTCCTATGGGGAAGGGCTTTATCGCAATCTCCTCAGGTCCAGTCATACAGATACGGTATGTTGAAAGTTCAGATTTTCTTAAGTTTTAAGTTGGTATATCAACCAACATCAACCACCCCGTTTATTGTACGAGCTGCCGTCTACCCTATAAAAGTGTCGTTAACTGGCTTATTCACCAGCAAGTCAGCAGCGCTTATTTAAAGAAGTTAAATATTCTAGGGTCCTAACCTGCAATGAGAGTTCACGAGTTCCTAAAACTATACGAATCAGGTCATCGAAATTTTAAGGGAGTTAATCTCAGCGGTGTTGATTTGTCAAACTGCATTTTAGTAAATGTTGATCTGTCTGGGGCCAACCTTATAGGGGCCAACTTCAGTCGGGCCTTTCTAACGAAAGGGCAATTTATTGGAGCCCAGCTACAGCGGGCAGATTTACGGTTTGCCAAACTGAGTGAAAGTAACTTTAGCCATGCCAATCTCACTAAAGCTAAAGCTCGTGGAGCATTTTGGGTTAAATCTGAGCTCTCCCATGCGCGGTTAAGTGGTACTCAATTAGCCCATGTCAACTTTCGACAAAGCAGTTTACACTGCACTAACTTCAGCGGAGCAGCACTGCCGGGGGTAAACCTGAGAGAGGCCCAGTTAAACGGTGCTAATTTAGCCTGGGCCAATCTTAGCGGTGCCCGACTTTATGGAGCCAATATTACTGCAGTTCAGTTTAATGGAGCCCATTTAGAACGGGCTCGACTGAATGGTTTAAATTTTCAAGGCGTTGATCTTAACGGCATTAATTTTTCCCATGCCCATATGAAAGGGACAAATCTGCAACAAACTAATCTGACTGCAGCCAACTTATCCTTTGCTCAGCTACAACATGCCAACCTGCAACAGGCCAAAATGGTGGGAGCAAACTTGCACGACACCCAATTACAACGCGCCAATCTTGTTGACGCAGACCTCCGCCGTACCAATCTTGAACAGGCCGATTTAGCAGGTGCCGTACTAACCCAACCAGTATTGGAAACGTCTGAACTAGCCCATATAAACTCCAGTCAAGGGCTATTCAATCGCGAACCCATTGCCATCCCCTTTACTCAAACCCGGGCTATTAATTCCAAACTAACTATGGAGCTATTTTCAACCGTAGTAGTCGGCCATCCCCTACCCAACACGAAATATTCTTAATAGCTATGGAGTCACCATCTCAACTAGGTATTGTCATGGTAACGACAGCCTCCGAAGCCGAAGCTCATACAATTGCCAAAGGTCTGATTGACGCTCGATTAGCAGCCTGTGTAACCCTCACCCCTATTCAATCAATTTATAACTGGCAGGGAGATATTCACAACGATTCTGAATATCAGCTCACAATAAAAACTGACCTAATCTTATTTGAGCAAATCGCCACTCAAATAACACAACAGCATAGCTATGAATTACCTGAAATCATTGCTGTGCCAATGATTAATAATACAGAAGAGTACGGACAGTGGATAAAGCAACAGGTCAAAACAGCTTAGCTGTTTGAGCCTTCACATCATACTCATAACGCGTCTTATAGTTGGTCACCCCGTAAAGGTTAAAGGAGATTGTCGGCTCATCACCTAAAGGTTCCACCTGATGAATTGCACCAGGTGTAAAGCCAATAATATCACCGGGCACCAAGACTTGATCTCCAGCCGATTCTAGGCGATGAGGCTGCTCTTCAGTTGGTGAACGTCGCCATAGTCGATTTTTTTCTTCACCACCAATTAGGGCAACAATTCCCCAGGCTGCATGGTTATGAACTGTCGACACTTGACCAGGAGCCCAGGCTACCATTTGTACAGTCAAAGGGAATTCATACTCTCGGTATAAAAATTTTACAGACCATCCAGTTTTGGGTGAGGGTTGATCATATTCCATTTGTAGCCAGTACGAACTGATTAAAAGCTGACGTACAAGGGGAGTAATCTTCTGTATCCGAATACTGTCATCATCCTCGTCTGCAAGAATATCTTCTAAGTCTGTTAAAAACCGATACAGTCGATAGACTCGTTCTGGGGGTTGAGTCTCAGCATCGCCAAACGTAGTTTGGCATCCGTCATCGGTAACTAACCAGTTGTGGTTCGTCATAGGTAGATGGAAAAAGTGGGCTTACAACACCAACCGCTTCATATTAGGTTTTCGAAACGACAAAGATACAGTCACAGGTTGGCATTTAGAACATTCCTTCACTGTAACAATGTTATACGAAAGAAACGTTTAATCTTGTAACATCCGTGCATTCATAGCGATTAACTTGCTTGGCAGAACAATTGGTGCCAACGTTAGGGAATCTTTGATGTAAAAGTAACTCTTTTAGGCACCCCCGAAACGCTTTTGGTACGTATGGTTAACTCACGATCACAACGCTATCTTCGTCAGCCTTTAGTCTGGATGCTATTGGCCGCTTTTTTGATAACTGGGTGCGACCAAGCCAACTCACAGGTAGATGTCAGCGATAATAGCGACCCTGAGGCTCAAGATAACCGCTGTGAGCAAGGGTCTGTATACATTCAGCGAGGTCGATACATTGCTGGCAGCAACCAAGACGAACGGGACTATGCCTATCGCATTTCAGCTGAGGCCTTAGCAGATACGCCCGAAGAAATTGCAGATATCGAAACGCGATTACGTCAACAACGATGGTTCGATTTTGAGCCCGATCAAGCCAAGCGTCGCATGGCCGCATTTTGTATCAGTCGCAACTTGGTTACCAATGAGGAATATCAAGAATTTGTACTAGCAACTGGTTATCACCAGCCTGGGATTACAGCAGAGAACTACCAAGAGCAAAATATGCTGGTGCACTCTTATCAGGATTTACGTCCCTATTTTTGGAAAAGCTTCCAATTTCCCCCAGGAAAAGCGAATCATCCTGTTGTACTAGTGTCCCAAAAAGATGCCCTGGCCTATGCCGCCTGGAAAAGTCAAGAAGACGGCATTGACTATCGCTTGCCCACAGCAGATGAATGGGAAAAAGCCGCCCGTGGCGACGATGGACGTTATTTTACTTGGGGCAATGACTGGCAGGAGAACGCGACTAACTGGCAAAAACATGGTCCCCAGAGCACCAGCCGTATAGGCGCTTACCCACTGAGCAAAAGCATCTATGGCGTGGAAGACATGGCAGGAAATGTCTTTGAATTTACGTCAACGGTATATACCCAAGACAGTCAAGAGCGCGCAATTATGAAGGGATGCGCCTGGGATGATCTACCAGGGTTTTGTCGGACAGCCTATCGCCATGGTCGACCTACGACCTACCGCCATATTTTATTTGGCTTCCGTTTGGTGTCTGCATCCCAGTAGGAGCCTTACAGGTAAGGCTCCTACTGCCATAACGTATTTGTGGGAAATGAGTAAAGGCCAGCACAAGGGTTAGACGTTCAGCTAATTAAAAGCCTTTTCTCAGGTGACATTAATGTTCATCTAAAAAAATAATTGATGGATTAATTTGTCGATTTGGTTTCGGCTGCATTATTATCTGTTCAATGCTTTAAGAGGAGCCTTCTAATGAAAGTTAATTATCTAGCAGCTGTTGCAGCTGCCTCTGTGCTTAGCGTTGGTGTCGTAACTGGTTGCGGTAATCCTTGTGCCGCTGCTCCCTGTGCAGGTAACCCCTGTGCGACTGAGCAAGTCGACCCTTGTGCAGCCCCTTGTGCTGCGCCTTGTGCGGCTGACCCCTGTGCAGCTAATCCCTGTGCGGCTGACCCCTGCGCGGCTGATCCTTGTGCGGCTGACCCCTGTGCTGGCAGCTAAGCCTTAGAACCACTAAAAAAAACGAATATTTCACAAATTTGGCTTCCTGGAATTATTTTCAGGAAGCCTTTGCTATGGTGGCCTTATCATGGCTATCACTACTGGGAGCTTGCCCCATGAAGGTTGCATTTATTGGCCTCGGTACCATGGGAACGCCCATGGCATTAAATTTGCTTGCTGCAGGTCATCATCTTACTGTTCACAATCGTAGTCGCGATCGCGAACTGCCCTTGGTTGAAGCCGGAGCACAACGGGCCGACACCCCGGCGGCGGCAGCACAAGAGGCTGACATTACCATCACCTGCGTCAGCGATACCCCCGACGTAGAAGCCGTAATTTTAGGCCCCACAGGCATCATTACAGGGGCACAGCCCGACAGTCTCGTCATCGACATGTCCACCATTAGCCCTACCACTACTCGGCATATTGCCACTCGGCTAATGGACCAAAAAATTGCCATGCTCGATGCCCCGGTCTCTGGCGGCTCAGAGGGGGCTAAAAATGGCACGCTTTCGATCATGGTCGGCGGCGAAGCTGAGCAACTAGATACAGCCATGCCCGTACTACAAGCCATGGGCAAAACCATTACCCACGTTGGCCCCATTGGAGCCGGGCAAACCACCAAAGCCATTAATCAAATCGTGGTCGCAGGTACGTTTTGGGCAGTCGCTGAAGGGTTGGCCCTCGGGCTTAAAGCAGAGTTAGATATGGAAAAAGTTGTTCAGGCCGTGGGTGGCGGTGCAGCCGGTTCCTGGGCCTTTACCAATCGCTCGGGCAACATGCTCAAAAATAACTATCCGCTTGGGTTTCGCATGAGGCTCCACCGCAAGGACCTGCTAATTGCCCTGGAAACCGCCAGAGAGCTAGGACTGCCCTTACCCATGGCAGCCTATGTAGAGCAAATTGAAAGCGGCTTGATTGCCCAGGGATTTGGCGATGAGGATATGTCGGCGATTGCCCGCTGTTTGAGGGAAATGGGGGGGATTTAGGGGGGGAGTGAATAGTGAGTAGCGAGCCTTACTAGCGAGATCGAGCGAGATCACTTTATTAGGGCACTCCAATTGTCGTGATGTAAAGCACCGCCTCATCTTCTGGAATGCCGAGTACATCGTTAACCTGGTCATCAAAGAAACCGGCAATACCGCTGACGCCCAAGCCGAGTTTAGTGGCGGCCAGGTTTAGTCGTTGGCCTAAATGACCGGCATCCATGTGCAAATAACGATAGGCGCGATCGCAATGACGTTCAATGGCGGTGGTCAAGTTCGCCGTATGAATAATGGCCACACTAGCGTCACGGCCCAAATGCTGTTCTAAGCAAAGATGGTGTAGTTCGCGCCGAAAATGCTTGAATCGGACCTGGCGTAGGGTATCTGCGGTTGGATCGTAGTAATAGCAGCCAGTGTCTAGATTATTGACCCCCAGCACCACAATAAAGGTCTGAATCAAGCTCAGATCAAAATAATCTGGCTGGGCATCAAACCCTTGCTCGCTATAATTTTCAGGATGATAGGTAAAATCTAGCAGCTGCCGCAGTGGGTCCAGAGAAATAGCTGCCCCACGGTAGCGACGGGTGGAACGACGATACAGCATCGCCTTGGTCAAGAACTCTAGCCCATCGCCCCAATCAATGGGAGCCACCTTAGTACTGGCATTATTGCCAAACGGAAACGCATATTGAGCCGCGCCCATCTGGGAAGGGTCATCTAACTGGGCCTGTTCCAAACTTTTATCGGGCTGGGGCATAATTTTACTGGCCTCGTGTATGGCCCCTAACAGCTGTTCATCCTCCGGTAGAAGATCATCTTCTGATAACGAGGAACCACTGGGTAAAGCAGTACAGCCCCGAGGCAAATTTTGCTCAACCTGCAATATATCGGCCAGGGCCAAGACTGCGATCGCACCCTCTACATTGCGCTCCAGATAGAGCAAATCATTGACCGCATTATCCACAAAACCACCGATCACATGGGGGCGATAGTCGCATAGGGACGCGGCCAGCTCAATATTGCCCAACAGATGCCCCGTATCTAGACATACCCGACGATAGGCCCGAGCCTGATAACGCCAGGCAGAACGCTGAAAAACAACGCTAGTAACGATCGCTAAATGAGTATGCTCCAGGGCCGGATGCCAAAAACAAGCCTCCTGCAGTCGCTGCCAGGGATGATCATCCCAAAACCGCACCAAACTATGGGTTTTCACCTGGTAGTTATATAACCCTGCAGGCAGCTGGGAGGTGCCACGGGAAATCAAATAAATTTCTGCCGGGTAGAGCGCCCCCGCTGACGGCGCAGACCGCAAATAAACCGTTTCCCCAGTCGTGCTAGTAAATTTTGCCGTCAACCCATAGCTGTGGAACAAAAACTGCGACAGCCGCTGCCACCATTGGTCCTCAGACCGCTCCACCGGCCCCAGATACCCTTGCAAATCAAACCGACTACCGAGGGGGTATGTTTTGTACACCTCAGGCTGCTCAGCCCAATTTAATGAGCCGCCGGGCAACGCATCGGGAAAATACTTAGTGCACTGGTGATAATGCTGAGCAAGAGAGCGGGATGCCTCAGTCATGATTGTGGAATGAAGCTATGGATGTGTTCTGATGCAAGGCCGAGGGTGCCCCGAAAAACCTTAAGTGACGCTTAAGAAAGCCCTTTTTTTACAATATGTGTCGTAATTTACATTCTGTAACATATCGTAGCTGGGGACCAAGGACTTCGTAAAGTAAAGCTCATTTAATTTAGTTGCTTTTCCATCGCCTTTAGTTATTTTGACGTAGATAAGTGTATGACAGTTGATCAATTCTTAGCCGCCTATGAAGCTGGGAAACGTGACTTTCAGGGCATTGTATTAGAATCTGCCAATTTATTTGATTGCGACATACGTAACTGCGACTTTAGCGGTGCTCAGCTGCAGGGGGCCTATTTACCCTATGCAAAACTACTCCGGGTGCGATTAACCCAGGCCAGTCTGACTGGGGCTAATCTAGGCAATGCCTTTCTACAAGGCGCAGACGTATCAGACGCTAATTTACAGGATGTACTGCTGTCCTATGGAAATCTGCGGGGAGCCGTTTTATGCGGCACAAATTTATATAGAGCCAATCTTTACGGAGCTAATTTAACCGGGGCCGATTTGACCGGAGCCGACCTCCGTCAGGCCAACCTGAGTCGAGCCAACCTGACCAATACTCAATTAGCTCAGGCCGATTTGCGAGGAGCCAACCTATTTCGCGCCCAGCAGGTGAAATTAAAAGATGTGATCTGCGATCGCACCACCATCGGCCCCGACGGCTACCCCTTAGATAACGTTGAATAATGAACTTTAAATGATGAGTACCACAACCAAAAATTGAAAATTATCAACTATCAATTCTCCCTCATCAACTATCAATTCTCCCCCAACCGAACCCCCAAGTAAGGGAATCTCTCCACTAAAGACTAAAGCAAGCCGCGCGACCTCAGGTATGCTATGAGCAGTCTTTAAGACCCACCCTGCCCTTTCTCTGTCCTTATGGCTGTGAGCGCATCATTTAAATCCGCTAACTGGCCCAAGTTGGCCCTCCTGCTGATCCTAATGTGCGCGCCCGTCCGCCCTAGTTTTGCCCAAACTGACTCAGCAATGACGTCCTTAGGCAGCAACACTGATGGCACCCCCACAGACACCACAGGGGCCACAGCAGAAACTTCGCCAGACCCCGCACCAGAAACGGCAACCGCCACAGCTGGCAGCACCCTCATTAGTCAGCAACCGGCTGGCGAGGTCAGTGAGTCTGCCAATTGGAGCGTTGTTTTACTAATTCTTCTTATCGGCACCCTGATTTTGCTATTGGCCATGGGCATGGCCATGCTCTGGGTAATGCGCCGAGCTGTAGAAACTGAAGTGACTAAAAATGTCACCAAGAATGTCTTAGGGCAGCTCAACGAAATCGAAAACCTGGAAGGCAAAATCCAGGCCGCCACCCGTCGGATTGACGGCATTTTGGCAGAAGCAGACAACCACGCCGATGAACTAGTAGAACGCTCTACCAGTTTTCAGCGAGACCTGACCACCCAACGCAACAGCCTGACCAAACTATTAGCCGACATTACCAATTTAAAAGCCAAAACCGTTAAAGATTGGCAAACAGAGCTAGATAACGCCCGTCACTCTTTAGGCAGCAGCCAAACCGATTTCCTGCAAGAGATAGAATCCCTTAAACAAAGCACCATTCAACAGCTACAAACCCTGCAGGTCGACACCCGGCGTCAGCAACAGTCCGTCTTTCAGGGGTTAGACAGTGCCCAGGCCACCCTGGATAATCATCTCTCAGGTCTGAAGGCCACAGCCGACCATCGCCAGGGCATTTTTCTCGATGAGCTAGACCGTAAAGAATCAATCTTTTCTGACGAGATTGGCACCCTGCAAACCGAGACCATTGAGCAACGCGATCGCTGGCTCGAAAACCTAGCCGGTCTCGAAAAAGACATCGGTCCCCAGCTAGAGGACCTGCGCAAATCTATGAAAACCCAGCTGGAGCAGCAGCGAGACGGCATCATCGAAGAGATGCAGCAAGATCGCACCGCCTTTGCCCAGCAAGTCAATGACCTCCAAGTCAACGCCCTGGGCCATAAGGAACTAGCCCTCAATACCATCGAGCGCTCCGTCACCGACCTGCAGCAAGAATTTCACCAGATGCGCAACGACATCGAAGGGCGCAAGGCAGACATGATGCAGCAGCTAGACGGCATCATCGAAGAGATGCAGCAAGATCGCACCGCCTTTGCCCAGCAAGTCAATGACCTCCAAGTCAACG
>JAHQVZ010000302.1 GCA_019634055.1 Leptolyngbyaceae cyanobacterium MAG.088 | reverse complement strand
GAGATGCGATCGCTGCAGGAAAAGATCCTCGCACCTTGCCTGACAAATCTGCTGACGTCACCTTTTGGGTTTAAGCCATGGTTGTTTTTGGTACCTTTGTTCTTCTCATAGGGTTTACGGCCTGGCACAGCTGGGCAGAGCTACAACAAAAAACCCTTAACGACTGGCTTCTAGATACCGCTGGCCTGTGGGTGCAGGGGCTCGTAATTCCGCTATTACAGCTCACATTGCTACAATGGTTGTATCAGCAACTATTTTCCGATTGGGGACATCAGCTCGTATTATCTCCCTGGCTAGCGTTTTTGTTGAGTTTTGTTGCCGTCGATTATCTCTACTATTGGAACCATCGATGGCTCCATAGTCGGTGGGGTTGGGTGGCCCATCAGGTGCATCATACGGTGAGTGTGATGGATGTGTTGGGGACATCGCGCAATACGCTGTGGAGCAGTCTTTTGATTGTGTACGTATGGGTGCATGGGTTGTTTATTTATTGGCTGTCTGACCCTGGAGCCTATATTGTCGGCGTTAGTTTAACGGCGGCCTTGGACCTGTGGCGACACAGTCAGTTTGGGCCTGCGTCGAGCGGTCGCCTGCATGGGTGGTTTTCACCCTGGTTGGTGTTGCCCCAGGACCATGGGTGGCATCATCGGCAGGGGGAATGCAACTTTGGTGCAAATTTAAAACTGTGGGATCGCCTTCACGGCACCTTACATCAATCAGACCAATGGCCATCAACATTGGGGCAAGCCAGTGGGTTATCCCTATGGCGACAGCTAATATATCCCCGAGCACCCTTTATCCATAGACATTCGCTAGACTGAACGTCTGCACTGCTGTCCAATGCCTTACCTGGATCTACCCTATGTCATCAATAGAATCCAATGAGCGTTTGATGTTCTGGATTATCTGCGCTATTCCCTTTGCGGCACTACTTTACTGCGGTTTAGTCTTTGCCATTGTTTTAACTGTGCCCGCAGCTAAAACCTATCCCCTTCTATTTGGTGGCACCTTTGCCCTAATTCCTCTGGTTACTGGGGCCGCTATCTGGGTAGGCCCCCGCCGCTCTCGTCATGACTCTATTAAGTAAATTTCTCTCTTTTTTCCCAGCCCTGACCTTAGGGCTCACAGGACTCTCGTTACTCTATGGGTTCTGGCATCACAGCTTGGTTGGCTTAAGCCTGTCTATTTTTTTTCTTTACGGCTTGCCTGTCTGGGTCCATCAAATTCACAATCGGCTCTATCCCCTCAACAACGGTATTAGCTATCTGCAAGGAGATAATTACTCACCCTGGTGGGGTAGCCATCAACTGCAAGTTATCTATATCGCGTTTCCGGCCTTAGAAACATTGCTCAGGCTGATACCGGGTCTCTTCTCTGTTTGGCTACGACTCTGGGGGGCACAGATCGGCAAAGGGGTCTATTGGACTCCGGGTCTAGAAATTGCCGATCGGGGGTTGTTAACCATTGGTGATGGGGTCGTCTTTGGCCATCAGGTGGGGCTTTATAGCCACATTATTAAACCCCGACGCGACAACTTGATGCTATACCTGAAACCCATCACCATCGGCGACAGCAGCTTTATTGGGGCAGGCTCTTACATCGGGGCCGGGGCCACCATCACCGCCGGTAGTTTTTTAGCCGCCGGTAGTGAAATTTACCCCAACGAAACCATCGGTGAAACCACCAACATTAATGAAACTGCCAACCAGGAGGCTAACCATGCAGTGGCTGATTAAATTGTTTGGCGCACTGCTGTCACCCACTGCTAAACAATTTAATCGGGCCTTATCTCAGCCCCAGGTCGCCCAGCAAGCGTTGCAACAATATCTCGTGCAACAACTTAGTAACAGTGACTATGGCCAGCATTTAGGCATTACCTCAATAGATGACTGGCAAAAGATTCCTGTTGTCACCTACGACAATTTAAAGTCCTGGATTGATAATCAACACACTCTCACGCCAGATCCTATTCTGTTCTATGAGCAAACCTCTGGCAGTCGTGGCCCGGCTAAGCGCATACCTTACACCCGTGCCCTGAGAAAATCGTTTAACAGCCTGTTTTGCATCTGGGCCCATGACTTAATTACCCATGGCCCTACATTTAAGACGGGTAAGGTCTATATGTGTATTTCACCTAAGCTGCTAGCTCCGGGGGAAACCAATGATGGCCTGCAGGATGATGCTGACTATTTAGACCCCTGGCTCAGGTTGCTATTAAAACCTTTTTTGGTATTACCGCCCGATGCCCATAAACCTCAAGCACCAGAGGTATTTCAGGCTAACCTGTGCAAAACACTATTGCTCACAGAAAATCTAGAGATTATTTCCATCTGGAGTCCTAGCTTTCTGACGGTGCAACTGGACTATATTCAAACCCATCGAGAACGGCTACGAGCTGAACTGGGTCATCAGTTGTCTGCTCAACGATCTCAATTACTCACCCATCAAACAATTGATTGGGAAGCCCTCTGGCCTCAGCTAAAGCTGATTTCTTGTTGGGATAGTGCCATGGCGGCAGACCAGGTGAGTGGATTGCGAAAGCAGTTTCCGACTACCCTGATCCAGGGCAAAGGGCTGCTGGCTACCGAAGCGCCGATGACGGTGCCCCTAATGGCCGCCCAGGGCTGTGTGCCGTTAGTGAATGAGATTTTCTTTGAATTTGAAGATGACGCGGGTGGGCTACATCTGCTCCATGAGCTAGAGCTGGGTCAAACCTACGGTGTGATTATTTCTCAAAAGGGTGGGTTATATCGCTATCGCATGGGCGATCGCATCCAGCCCACTCATATGTATCGGGGCACCCCTGGTCTGTCTTCAGGTACCCCATGCCTGCGCTTTGTGGGTCGTAGCCATACCACCAGCGACCTGGTGGGCGAAAAACTCACCCTAGACTTTGTGAGCCAGGTACTGGCCCAATTAGATTTGCCCCCCCATAGCTTTAAATGTCTTGTCTCAAGCCTGTCGCCTGGCCCCCATTACTGTCTATTGACAGACCACACATCTGTATCGGCAACCCACTTGAGCCAGGCATTAGACCCCTTATTGTGCCAAAGTTTTCACTACCGGCAAGCCCGACTATTAGGCCAGCTACAGCCGGTACAGGTTTATGCATCGCCCAACGTACTACAGCAGCTCATGCAGTACCACTATCAACAAGGTAAACGCATGGGTGATGTGAAATATCCTCAGCTACTGACGCCCCCCATGGATAGCATAGAAAGGTTACTTAACTAAAAGACACCTGGGATACATAAAAATATGCGATCGCACGTTTGAATCGAAGCTAAGACCCAATTTTAGGTAAGCATTGCCGCTCGCGAAAAACGTGTAAGTCATGTTCAAATACCTTGGCACACTGGTTTTCATACACCTGGGACTCGGGTTAGCCCCCGCCTCTGCCCTTACTCCGCCAATCGTTCAAAAAACCATAGCTGATACCCCAATAGTTGAGGCAAATCCATTTGAGACCTTGTCCATCAGCCAGGCCCAGCCCAAAACGGTCATTCGTGTGGGCACTAAAGACCTACCGCCCTTTGTGGCCCTTAAACCAGCCACCCAACCCTATGGTTATAGTGCCGACCTGTGGCAGAGCATTGCTGATGATTTAGCCCTGCAGACAGAATGGGTTACCTATCCATCGGTGAGTGATTTATTGACCGGGCTCAAACGTGGCGATGTTGATGTAGCCATTGCTGGTATTTCTGTAACAGCGCAACGGGAAGCAGAAGGCTTAGACTTTTCTTACCCGTTTTATCAGGCGGGCTTACAACTCATGGTCTTAAAGCCCAATACAACGGTAACCACCTTCGCGAGTAGTATGCTGAACTGGCATCACCTGCGGCCTATTTTTCTAATCTTTGGCAGTAGTACCATCGTCGGTGGTTTAATCTGGCTAGCCGAACGCAAGCATAATGATCATTTTTCAGGTAACCCGATTCAAGGGGTAAGCCAGGGAATTTGGTTTGCGGTGGTGACGTTAGGTACCTTTGGGTATGGTGATGTAACGCCGAGAAAGTTTACTGGCCGGTTGATTGCCACCCTATGGATGGGGCTGAGTTTCTTTATTGTGGCAGATTTTATTGCCTCGTTAACGGTGCAACAGCTGAGCAAGCATGAGCTAGATTTGACGGCCCTCAGTGGTGAATCGGTGGGGGCGCTAAAGGGAACTACCGGGGAATTTTTTCTGCAGAGTCAGCCGGTGAAGCTGGTCACTTACCCATCGTTTGAAACGGCGGTTAGTGCCTTGGAAGATGGTGAAATCAAGGGGTTGGTGCAGGATGCTCCGGCTCTACGTCATTTTATTAACTTGAACCCAGACAATTTTGAATTGGTGGGTACATTGTTAACCCATGAAGGGTATGGCATTGCGGTTCGAGAAAATGAGTCTAATTTATTAGAAGCCATTGATCGACTTATTTTGGACTATCAGCAGCAGGGCTTTTTGCAGCAGCTACATCAAAAATGGTTTAAGGAAGAACAATCAACAACTGGTTAATTAGGGTGTTGTTCAACCATACTGTCCGAGGTAAGGGCACTAAGGAAGTGGGGTTTAACAAGGAGACTTTTCTGTCACCAATCAGGGTGCTGACGCCATACCTCAATGCCTAGCGTAGCCAACTGTCTACTGCCTAGCGAACGCGTGGGCGGATTCCCCGTTGGCCTTAGGTAGTTACTGTGGGACCGTGATTTAAATGCAAACACCTAACCATTCAATAGCTCAGGTCTACTTTTTAGCGTTAGCACTGTATGAGTCAGGAAGCTGAAGCATAGTTGGCAGAAAAGTGCATACTTTTGAGGGTTTAACCCGTATTAACTAGTAGTGAAGCATCTACTACTCAACGTTAACCTCGCAATGGTCGGATCCCTCGACTTTTTGTCCCCAAGTTTGATAATCCTGCAAGGATCATGACACATCAAAGTTTCCTGAGCACGTTTTCTAATCGGGCATCTAAACTATTATCGCCCGCAGCCAGTCCCCAACCTAACAGCTTGGTAGATTCTGTTTTAGGGAATTGGATGGATGGCATTTTAATTTTGACTGAAGATGGTGACTGTGTAGAAAGTAATCATCTGGCCCGTAGTATTTGCGATCGCATTGCCCAAGAACAGTCCTGCATCAATCAGATGCCACGAGAGATTTGGAAAGCTTGTCAGGTATTAATTGACAGCCGCAGCAACTTTCCAAATCATTTAATTATTGCTGAATCAGAATTAAAGCTAAAAGAATCTCGCGATCATATTCGCATTCGGGTGCGATGGTTCAACTTTAGTAATAGCAATGATCCCCACATTTTGGTGATCTTAGAAAACCAAAAACAGTCGTGGCAAAACCTGGCAGCTACCGAAGCGCTTCGCTACGACTTGAGCCCCCGTGAAGCTGATGTGTGGACCCTGCATCGCATTGGGTATAGCTACCAAGAAATTGCAGAAGAGTTACACATTGCGCTGAATACGGTGAAGAAACATATGAAAAATACCTACGCAAAACAGAGTTTTAGCGAAATGTTAGAAGAGTCGTATGAAGAGCCCCTGGCTGGTTAAAAAGCCCAGTTTAAACAGGTCATGTATGGGCACAAAGCTTTGTGCCCTTTTTCATATACCTGACCGCTAGAGATCTCATCCACCACACGCCCATACTCATAGCGATATCAGGGGCATAGGGACGCGTTTTGGGTCAAAGGGATTGGCGAGGAACAATACTACGCAAGGGCGAACCGAGTCGAAAGGGATATACAGAACAAAGAATTTGCTGGTGATCTTGTCATACAGAGGTTTCAACAGGCAAGGAAAAGTACCCCATGAGGTACTACCTGAACCGATACGAAGCAACGCATTATGTAGTCAAAAATCGTCACTCAGGGAAGCGTCAACGCACTCAAGCTCCTGAATTCGTTATTTATCTTCATTAAAGACTTCAGGCATAGCGCTTCTTGCATTTAGCGAACATTGTCCCTTTTTAACGCCTGCAGACAACTATCATGGCTAGCATCACACTTACCAAAGTCAAGGCTGTTGGAGCCGATTTTCCCAACAACACCGAACCAGAATTCCGTTTTGACAGTAATCCTATTGCTAGGATTACTGTCCCTGTACCTGGTGTTTGGGTAAATTTTCCATTCGTTAATACTGTAAACTTTAGTGACAATGGAAAAATCACGCTCTTCTTCCACGGGATGTTTATCAGTGCAAGTAACACAACTGTTAATGAGACTCCTGGTAGAAAT
>JAHQVZ010000301.1 GCA_019634055.1 Leptolyngbyaceae cyanobacterium MAG.088 | reverse complement strand
GTTAATCACACCCAAAATCAGTAGCGAAGATGGCCGACGACCACCGTCAGGCGTTCTGACGGAGACGTTATTCATCTGCAGTTCTAACCAGGCACGATTGTCTTGCACATAGTTCAACCACTTATCGCGGATGGAGGTGGTGAAATTCTCAAAAAAGGCCATATCTTGAGACTGTTTCTAACTTGGCTACATAAACCCAATTATTGGTAATTGCGTTGCTAGGCAACGACAAAAATAATAGGGCACGCAGCAATTTAGCACCTCAGCGTCAGAATGGCCAGTCTTTTGAGAAACTCAAAGCAACGTAAACGACTATCAACCTATCGGATTCACCGGAAAATAATGGCTAAACCATCATTAAGTCCATTTCATTTTGCTGAGTAGGAGCATCGGGCGGGTTGAGGTAGAAGTCTGACAACAGTGAGAAGAGTTCACGGTCAGCCGCATCTTTGGGGACCACGCCTTCCGGCTGGGCAATGAGCTGATCAGCAATATTCAAGTAGTACTGACACACAGGCTCTAAAGCAGGATCTGTCTCAGCCATTTCAAACATGGTCTTACCCTTTACCCGAGAAACACGAATGTCCTCAATCAGGGGCAAAATTTCTAGAACCGGCATGGGTACAGCTTCGATGTACTTATCGATCAAGTCGCGCTTAGACGTGCGATTACCAATAAGTCCTGCTAGCTTCAGTGGGTGAGTGCGAGCCTTTTCTCTGACGGATGCCGCAATTCGGTTAGCCGCAAACAGCGCATCAAAGCCGTTATCCGTAACGATCATGCAATAGTCAGAATAATTAAGTGGTGCCGCAAACCCGCCACACACGACATCACCCAAAACGTCAAACAGAATGACGTCGTACTCATCAAAGGCGTTGAGTTCCTTAAGCAGCTTTACGGTTTCGCCAACCACATAGCCACCGCAGCCTGCACCCGCCGGAGGGCCGCCAGCCTCGACGCAGCTAACGCCACCATATCCCTGATAGATAACGTCTTCGGGCCAGATATTTTCGTAGTGATAGTCCCGCTCCTGCAGGGTGTCAATAATCGTGGGAATTAAAAAGCCTGTCAGGGTAAACGTGCTGTCGTGTTTAGGGTCACAGCCGATTTGCAGCACTTTTTTGCCGCGCTTAGCGAGCGCGACAGATATATTGCAGCTAGTAGTGGATTTACCAATGCCGCCTTTTCCGTAGACCGAGAGTTTCACGCTCGTTGTCTCCTTTTGGTGGGGGTCTCTGCTAAAGGTTGTCAGGGACCATGACTGTGGCTAATTGTGGGCATTAAGTAGGTTCTTGGATAGGGGGCAGGAATATTCATAATGGAATTAAACCAAGCTTAATTGACTAATAAATCGTAAAAACGACTTCAGAATCGATAAATCCTAAAAATGTCTAATTTCAATCTAAAATGATTTTTTGAAAACTAATTAGATAAAATATAGAACAAAAAGCAAAAAAATGATTTTTCTTTAAACCTTTGATAGGTAAGGGATTTAGCTTCTACTTAAATACTTAATATGAGTCTCGACATCACTTTGATAAGCGATTTCCACTGCAGGCATCCGTCTGACTTAGTCAAGCCCAGGGAGCAATCAGTTAAATTACCCATAACCATTGGCAGCAGCCAGGGGTGGATAATTTAATTAGATAAGCGAGTCTGCTTGCTAACCCTGGCGCTGCATCCAATTTCCTAAAAGAGGACCTTTATCAAGAGGTACGGTTTGAATATGTACTGCTGATTCGAATCGTTCCAACTGAATTTGACAGTTGGTACTCAGATTATTGTTAAGAATGTTTTATTTCAAGGTAAATAAAACAAAATGCTAAGCATTTGTTTCGTCTTTTGAACTTTTGTCTTCGATATGTGGGGGTATCCAGGTGAAATCGTTACCAGCTGTTTCAAAGTTGCTGGGAGTAAAGAAGGGGCTACTGACGGATAGGTCGCTATCCCATTTTGGTTGGGTGACATCTGTCAGGGGTTGATACTTGATTTTGAACTCAACAATGGTCTGGTTCAGCTGCGCTGCAATTTCCTGGTCGGATTTCGTCGCGTTAGGGGATGGTGTTCGGAGCTGTAGTTTGAAGCAAAGGGCCTTTGCTAGATCATCCAGGCTATCCTGCGTGGTGAGTTCGGGGGGGATGGTGATCTTGCTGTTTTCTAATGTGGTGCGAAGTGTTTCAGGGGTAAGGGGTTGGGCGATATTTTCTAGGGTTTGGGTAGCCAATGTCATGAGGGTGGCGTCTAGTCCTTCTGTGCGTATTATTTTTTGGTATCGGACCAGGCGGGCTAATGGTTTTGCTATGCGCTTAGGGATCTGCTCGCCCAGGGCAGGAATAGGTTGAGATAGCTGGGTGCCAAAGGTTTGAAGTGCAGTGTCAAGCAGCTGTTTGCGTTCAGGTACGCTGAGGCTCGGGCCTGATGGGTCTTGGTCTAACAGGGCAACGGTTGCTTTTGCCATTTCGACAAATTCTGTTGCGGTTAGTTTTGAAGATACGCGTTGTAGATAGGTGCGAATTAACAGGACCAGGGTTTCTTCTGCTTTTGTTAGACGTTCTTTATTGGATGGAACAGGCGCAGTTGCCATGGTATTGATATGCCACTATTTTGGTTATTCATTTTAATGAGTAAGGCGTTTATATCCAAAATCATGACTTTTTAGTCGGTTTTTCTAGATTGGAGCGTTAATAATAAATAGGCTGGTGAGTTCGAGTCAATGGAAAAGACAATATCTAATAATTAACTCTCAACTTTTTGGTTCTCACATCGTCGGCATGTCCATGGAGGCGTCTGACCTCGAAGTATCTGGGCTAGTAGCTGTGGCGGTGTTGCTGCGACTAGGGCGCTTATCATCAAGGGGTAAATCGATAATGAATTCGGGCCCGATGGAGTCTTCTGAATTAAGGCGTATGCTGCCATTGTGATTTTGCAGGGTTTGGTAGGTGATGGCGAGACCCAGTCCAGTGCCGGACCCAATCGGCTTAGTGGTAAAGAACGGATCAAAAATCTTGGCCTGTATTTCATCAGGAATACTAGGTCCTATATTTTTAATCCCAATATGAATGTGTTTATTTTTAGTGCTCCAGGTTCGGATGAAAATCTCTTTTGAATGAACCGTTTTGTTGCCCATTGCATTACGATTCATCGCATCAATAGCATTCACGAAAACGCTCAGCAGCACCTGATTAATCTCACCAGGATTGCAAACAATTATGGGTAGCTTGCCGTAGTCTTTATGTACCTCAATACCCTGGGTCAGCTGAGAGCCTAATATATTTAAAGTGCTGTCAATACTCCTATGAATATCAGTGGGCTTGCAGCCTTGTTCATCAGAGCGAGAAAATGATTGTAAATCAATAACAATGTTTTGAATTCGCTCAGATCCATCCAAAATAGACTTCAAGACTTTTGGCATATCTTCCTGGATATACTCTAAGTCAATCTCTTCGCTATGCGCATGGATCGCTTTAGCAGCAGATAATTCAGCTGAAGATGACTGCCCAGAAGCAGCCTCAATGAGAGAAAGTCGATGCTGATAAAGCTTTAGCATGCTCATCAAATCTTGAACATAGCCTCCCATACAGAGCACATTGCCAGATAAAAAGGACAGAGGGTTGTTTAGCTCATGGGCAACACCGCCCACCAGCTGACCCAGGCTAGACATTTTTTCGGTTTGAATTAGCTGAGTGGTGCGCTCATGTACCCGTTGTTCTAACTGCTTTTCATGTTCTCTCAGTTCTTGCTCGGCCTTGTGTTGCTGTCGAATGGCGTAGGTCATTACGGTGATCGTAATCAGCCCACTGACAAACAGAGTACTGACTACCCAAACGAGCGTACGATATTGACTGTAAAAAGAGGGTTGCACGTTGATCAAAACACTCTCTGGCGGCAGTAGGGCGGTATCGATCTTCGCGCGTTTAAGTTCCTGTGCATCAAAGACCCATTGGTTATCGGCTTCTAGAATAGGGGCAATATCACTAACTGGTGTGCCGGCTAAGACAGTTTCGGCCAGATCTACAGCCTGTTGCGCATGGTAATTGCCATCGAGCACCTTGCCGCCGACGGTGCCATGCTCGGCCACTGACCTTGAACTGGTATATAGCGGGTTGGGCAGCTGCGATCGCAATAGGCGAGCCCCCTGCCAAAACTGTTTTAGCGCCCCTGTTGCACTCCCTTCTCGAAACTGACCTGCCAAGAAAATTGGTACATGATTGGCATATCCCCCTAACCGAGCTTCAATCTCTGAGGCCACAATATTTTTAACTTCAATGATCGCTGGAGCACGTTCATAGTCTAAAAGTCCAGCTTCAAGTCGGCGCAGATTTCCTTGACTGGTGGAACTGTCATCACTAATCACAATGACCCGATCTGAACCGGTTTGACGCGCTGCCTCTACTACGGTTTCAACATTGCTATTGGCCTCAAATACACCGGTGAGTAAAGGCTGATTGAGCAAGTTTTCTGGTGCTTGGTTAATACCTAAGAACACAATCGGCAGGGCGGGGAAATACACCTCTCGCTTGGCGAGGATCACGTTCAACCCTGGATCATCGGACACCATCATCACCGATAGGGGCGTATTTTCGTACTTAGTTTTCACATAGTCTAAAAACGCTTCCTGATGATGCAAGTTTGGATAGCGCTTAGCGTCTAAAAACTCATGGTATACCGTAACGTTCTGCGCCTCGCCCTGAAAACCTTGGTCAATTCCCTCTCTTTGTGCATTTGTCCAAGGATACTCAGGATTATAGGAGTGGATAACGAGTACATTTTTATTATCCTTTGAAGCATTGGAGATATTATCAGCATTACTTGAGTTAGCAACTGCTGCCCCGTTATCAGTACTCAACACCCAGCTTAGGCCCATCCATGGAACTGCACACAATATTGACCTAAAAAGGGGTTTCCCCCATCTAAATCGGTAGATATGGGAAGTGTCCATGAGGTAACGAATAGTGGCAGTTACGTGTAATATTCCCAATGCATTTATCACGCGCAGCTCTTTGGGCTGAATGTTTGCCCTTGCGTCAGAAATCCCCTACAAGGGTCAAAACCGATAATTTAACACTCTATGGAGAAATACCTACAGAATATCTCGAAAAATAGGACTATTTCCAAGTACATTTAGCCAACCGACGAAGATACTCTTTTATTCGAGGTACCCTTTAGCGGTCGTAACAGTTGTATAACATGCGTGTAATGCAGAAACCGCGTTAAAAGTCTGAAATCTTCACGAGTAAAAGCGATCGTTGGTCTGTAGAAGTTGCGTATTAATAGACTGCACTTCTTGAGTAGGGCATTGACCCTATTCTTCAGCAATTTGTCCTATTGACTTCTGATAGGCATCAATTGGGTTGAGTGTCATTAGCAATGACAAGTTTATTATCTAAGCTTTTTTGAATTGTTTGACGGTGCTTAGGTATTGATTGAGAAACGGTAATCCCCCGATGGCGGGTAAGAAATAACGTGAGGTGCACAGAACTCCCAATGCTGCTCCAGTTGCCGCACTAAAGTAGGGCGCATAGAGAGCGACCAGGGCCGCATCGCGAGTGCCTACCCCAGCAAACGTAAGCGGCAATAAACCTGCCAAAATCGCCAGGGGAGCCAGCGCAAAGCTAATGACGGGGGGTGCCCAGGCGTTTAGAGCTAAAATAAAGAGCCAAATCTGCAACAGGTGCAAAAACCACACAAAAATCGACATACCCGCGATGCGGCTGAGCTGGGCCGGATTTCCCCAAAAATAATCGTGCATTTCATCCCAGGAGTCTTGAAACGAGGCCAGTTTCTTGCCAATTTTGCCAGGAGCAATCTTACGCATGGTGGTAAACCCCAGGCGAGCAAAGTCTTTTGACCCCAGCATCAAAAGACCAAAAATTAAACCGCCGAGAATGCCTGCCGTCATGGTCCAAAAGAACGCATCTTTCTCAGGATAAAGAATGAGGCCAAAAGCGCACCACAGCAGTAGCGACAGCATATCGCAGGCCTTTTCAAAAATTACGATGGAGAGGGATAAGGTCCCACTGAGATTCCCTCTCTCTTTCATAAAGTAAGACTTGGCAATATCGCCCATTTTTGACGGCAGCACCATATTCAAAACACTGGCAGCCAGGATAAGTTTGTTGGCTTCCCAAATGCTAAGCTTTGCCTGGACTGGGATTAGTTGCTTTAGCCGCCACCCAGTAAAGAACGTAATGGGAATCACCATCCCTAAACTCACCACCATCCAGAGAGGGTTACAATCTCGAAAGACTTTAATTAGCTCTGGAAAGTCAATCTTGGTGTACAAAATCACCAAGATAAGAGTACTAACAAAGATAGAGATAAACCGTTTCATTAGAAATTATGTAATAGGGAGAATTTTCTAGAGGCTCCCCTTGTGGGTGCCTTGGGATAACTTTGGGCAATGGGACAATCTTGCAGGGTGGGCACTGCCCACCCCCACCAAGTTACAAACGTCGTTCTACCGCCAACGGTTGTTCCGACGCAAGAGAATGCACCTCATTAGTCAGCTCTTTCCAGGGCTGCAGTTGCCCTGCTTGAAATGTACGGCTCATGACCACATAAATGGAGGTTTGATCACACCCGATGCCAGCCGTCAGCACATTGTTCCAGCCACTTGTAGCCAAGAGTTTATCCTTAAGCGTCCAATGACCATCCTGCCACTGGAACTTACGCTGAAACCGGAATGGTGCGTCATTTTTGCCCGTAATCAGCATCTTTTGCAACAGCTTACGGATCAGGTTCGGGAAAAAGCGACCGACCGTTAACATCACCACCCGCAGAATCATCAGATTCAGGGGCGTCATTTGCTTTTGTTTAGCCCAACCCAACGGACCTTCGATAGAAATTTGGTTGTCTTGAATGTCGTATTGGTAGTCACCTACCAGGTGGCCTACGGCATTTTTTACCTTGCCGCTGTCTTTTACCTGCAGGGAAAACTGGGTGTCTGACAGCACCAGCTTGTTATTACGGAAGAACTTAAAAGCGCCGCCTTTATTGAGAGCCAGATATAGCTTGGTGTCTTCTCTTTGGTCGATGAGAATACGGGCGTTGGGGTACCACACGCGACCTTCGTGGGGCGGCTGTGTAGGGGGACGAACATCCACAAAGTCTTTCCAGGTGAGCAGGTAGTTCCAGGTGTGGTGGCCAACAATGTGGTCGTCGGCATAGCAAGACCCACAGTTATTTTGTAGCCCTTTAAGAAAGCGGTCGTTAATGCTCAATGCTTCAGGCATCCAGCGGCCCACTAGCTCAAAGCCGTGGGGAAAATAATTGTAGGTATTGCGGCTGGTATACTCACCCCCGTAGGACCCGTCAGGGTGGACAAAGTGACTGGCCAGACGAACGCCGTTGGCAATCGCATCTCGCAATCGATCGTCTTTGCGATCGCCCAGGTCATACACCCGTGCCAAACAAGCAATCGTCAGGGTGTGATACCCAGGGTCACAGCCCTCATACTCCTGGAACCAGCCTTCCGAATTCTGCCAGGACAGCACCTGCTCTAGACGTTGCTGGATTGCCCCCTGCCACTTTTGCGTATTTAGCACCCGTGAGGCCAGCTCTAAACACAGCACAATCAACGCCTGGTGATTGGTCAGGCGACCGCTTTCCTGGTGGTTGGCTAACCAATCTGCCCGCACCTCAAAAAATTTAAGTACCTGCTGATTCTCCAGTTTGAGCAAGCGATAGCTTTCCAAACAGGCCAGTAGCGAAAAGGCCGCCGCCCCACCCGCCCGCTCAAAGGGAAAATAATCATCACAGGAGCCATCGGGGTGAGAGCTTTTTGCCGCAAACAAAATCCCCGCTTCTGCCCAGGTCTTAATATTTGGCTGTTGATAGTAAGGATTATCTGGTAGTGGCATGTCGTACACCAGCGCCAGGGGCCACACAAACTCCTGGGACATGCCACTGGGAAAATCAATAATCTTGTATTGCCAATAGTTGCGATCAAAGCAGCCGTAGTTAGGGCTGTGGGGATTGCGATCCTGCAGTGTCAGAATCTTAGGAATTTGGTCGAGGGCAGCTTTGGCAAATAGGTCTTTCATATAAGAGGGCGAATAGGCGGTGGGCAGTGGACATTAGGCAATAGGTAGGGGCAATTGCCCATAACTCATCTCAGCTCTTTCTCCCGATGTTGTTGCATGTGGTCTTCAATTTCTGATCGCCGTAGGCGCAGTTGGATGTCTTCTAGTAATTTTCGATTAGCCGACATTAAATCGGCAATGAGGCCAAAGATCCAACATTGAACACCAATCAAAATCAAAATTGCCGAAAAAATTAGGCTGGGAACATGACTGCGACCGGTTTGCTCAAAGGTCATTAAAAACAACCACACCCAACGGACGCTGATTAAAAAGCCTATGCCAAAGGGAATTGCCCCGAGAATTGTAAAAAACGACAGGGGCCGATAGGTGATAAAAATGCGCAGAATCGTAAACAGAGACCGCTGCACATAGGACGTAATGCTTTTGACCAAACGCGAGGGGCGTAAATAGCCATTGGTGCGAATGGGGACCGAGGCCACCGCCATACCCTTTTGACCAGCTTGAATGATGGTTTCTAGGGTGTAGGTATATTCGTTAAACACATTGAGCTGCATGGCCGCATCTCGACTGATGGCGCGAAAGCCACTAGGTGCGTCGGCAACGGGGGTATTACTGGCGACCCTGACAGCCCAGCTACCCAGGCGCTGTAGCACTTTTTTAATGGGCGAGAAATGCTGGATTTCCATAATGGGTCGCTCTCCCACCACGATTTCGGCCTCGCCATGGATGATGGGCTCAATCAGTTTGGGAATATCCGCTGCACAGTATTGATTGTCAGCATCGGTATTCACAATGATGTCTGCCCCAGCTTTCAAGCAGGCATCTAACCCGGCCATAAACCCACGGGCCAATCCCTGATTATGGTCAAAGTTAACGATGTGATTGACGCCCCATTCTTTGGCCACATCAACGGTGCGGTCCACGCTGCCATCGTTAATAATTAGCCATTCCACTTGGTCTACACCAGGCACCTGCCTGGGTAACTCCGATAGGGTTACTCCCAGGGTGTTTTCTTCGTTGTAACAAGGAATTTGAATAATCAGTTTCATAGGAGATGCCTGGGGTGCTTACCTAGAAGGGGACTTGGCTCGATTGTAATCGAATGGGCGGCTTCAATCCGAGCAGCCAGCTGTGGCGAAATAGCCAGATGCCAAGGCTGACCATGGCAATTGCGATCGCAACGCCAACCCAAATAGGAATCCCCACGGCGGGTAAAAACCACCACCACACGGCCACAATTCTCAATAACTCCGCTTTAGTGAATTCGCCGCGTGGTGGCGGCTGACCCACATTGCTAATGATTTCTTGAACAGGGGTATTGAATGCATCGGTTAACTGTCGTCCCGCTGCCGCCCAAATATTGAAAATAGGCGCTTGGGATGGCTCACTCCAGAGCGAAACCGTTTGCATCAGCAATTTCATACTCTCGTCAGAGACTTCAGCAAAATATCGTTGGTAGTAAGTGAGTAGTATGGGCGCATTGGCTAAAAAACCCAGGGTAATGAGTACCATCAACGGCACCCGCCAGCGTTTTTCCAATAGCCCAACGGCGACCATCATGGCCGGAATAATTGGCACTAGAAACCGAGGGCCCCAGTTCCAGCCATTAAAGTCCCAGCCGCTGTGCAGTAACCAAAAGCTAGCCACAATACCAAACAGGGCGACAAACTCTAGCTTGCGCCGCTGCCAAAGCACCCAAAACCCAACCAGGGCCAAAATAGTCGGTGGACAGTACCAGAACAACCCGCCGCCGCTACCGGGACTAATCAACTGCCCCAGAGCCCGCATAAAAAATCCGTCAAACCCTAGCTGAGACGTATCCTGTCCTGATGAGGTGAGGCTGCCAAACCGGATGTAGTTATAGGACAGATAAAGACCAATACCAACGACCGTACCGATACAGGGGGCCAAAATACGGTCCCAACTGCAGCGTCGTAGTAAAAAATAAGCGGCCAGTACCGGACCGAGTAAGACGCCAGCGGGTTTAGCTGCGATCGCTAACGCCACCAATAAGCCCGCCGTCCAATGTGCCCAACGAGATTTACCAAAGGCCAGATACAGTGCCAACGTAATAATGAACGCTAACAAGGGTTCCGCAAAAAACTCACGGGCATATACAAGAGCCGTTGTGCCAAAGGCATAGCCAATGACGGCAATAAAGGCTCCACGGCGCTGTCCCCCTAGTCGTAGGGTTAAACCGTAGACCAATACGGCCGTGGCAGCTGTTAGCAAAATATTAAACACCAACCCAAAGGTGGCAGAGGTATAACGCACCGGCAGGTTAAGCATTTCACCCAGAACCATACCCACCCACACAAAGGGCATCGCAAAAATTGGCAGCAGTGGGTACCGGATGGAGTAAAACTGACCATCGGGTCCCTGGATGCCGCCCGTTCCCGCAGGAATGGAAAAATTACCCTTTTGAATCAAAGATTGGGACATATGAAGCATGTCATTGCCATCCACACCCCAAATGCCTGGTTTTAGAAAAGCCAGATAGATTAAACAAATAGCAATAAATAAAGCAATGGTCGGGCACCCAAAAATCGGATGGTGTGCTCCCGATGGATCCTTTAACTGGCCACTCATATGAAAAAAATTAATTAGTTGGTCAGTGCTTAGAAGTCAAAATAGATGTAATACAAAATCCTGGTTAATAGTGCCCTTAACGGCTGGACTGGATTTTGATATAAGCTCAGTCGACCTGATAAGGCGCAGCCCTACGAGAATATCAATCCTGAATAGGGAGGCTAAATCGGATTTGGTATGACACTAAATCCGAAGCTAACTAGGATTTGGTATAGGTTCAAAGTTCAAAACTTTCTAATATATAATGCCCGCTGCCTCAACCTGAGCCAGCAGTTATACGTCCCTCTTCCTATTAAATCTAATTGATGGCATCAATGGCGACTGCCATCAAACAGTTTCTATTCTCCCCACAGGCCAATGCCTCCTAGTAGACCAAGGACATTAGGCACAATAGTTGTATTAGATGGCAGCTTCAGGGTGATATTTTTAGCTTCGCCACCGCCAATGTACAGTCGGTCGTAGTTAAAGAGATGTTCAAGGGAATTAAGCGCCTTTTGTAAACGGCGATTCCACTTTTCTTTGCCAATTTTTTCAAGGGTGGCCCGGCCTAGCTGCTCCTCGTAGGATTCATTTTTACGAAAGCGATGGTGGGCCATTTCTAAGTTGGGTACCAGGTGCCCATCTACAAATAGGGCTGACCCAAACCCTGTTCCCAGGGTAATAACCAGTTCTACTCCTTTACCCGAAATAGCTCCAAACCCCTGAATATCAGCATCATTCGCAACCTTGACCGGACAATTGAGTTGCTGAGTTAAGCGTTCAGCCAGGGGATAGCCAACCCAGGCTTTATCCAGATTGACGGCTGTGTAGGTAATGCCGTTGCGGACCACACCTGGAAAGCCTACCGAGACACGGTCAAAGGAGGGCTGACCAGCAATTAGTTTTGAGATCGTATCCATTACCGCGTCAGGCGTGGCGGGCGATGGTGTTTTGAGCCTCGCCCTTTCCCCTATGGGCGTTCCTTCACTGTCTAGCAAAATTACTTTGATGCCACTACCACCAATATCAATAGCCAAGGTCGTTACTAGTTGCTGGTTAGCGGGTGTTTGAATATCCGCAGCAGATTTTTGGGCCGTTAACATGGAAACTCCTTTAGCAAAGTTGCATTGTGTGAATTGCCTCCTATTCTGCCCTCCATTAATTGCGCCAACGCTCGGGTGGGCTGAACTGATAAATTTCTTCCAAAACTGTTACCCAACCGGCTGCCACGTTGGCCAAAATTTTCTCGCCTTTTTCTGCAGTGGCTACAGTGGCATCACCCACCACACCGCTTTTAGAAATGTCGCGTGTGGTCCAACTAAAGGGTAGAGCCCCTTCCAAACTTAACAAACCATCACGTTGGGGGGGATACTCGGTCACGGCTTGGTCCATATGAACCTGGTCGGGCAAAATGGCCAGCATTAAACTCGTTTCAGCATCTCCAGCATGGATACCTTCCTGCCGTTCTTTAGGGCTGAGCAAATCACCTACCTGATGGGGGACCTGCCAGACAAAATGGGGGAATATCCAAAAATCGGGCTGGCGCTGGTGGACGTCACGGGCCACAATATCGAGCACTTGGGGCTGTCCGCCGTGGGAATTAAGCAGCACCAGTTTGCGAAACCCAGCCCGATAAACGCTGTCGGCTACGTCAGTCAGCACAGCCATCAAGGTGGAGGCCGATAGGGTAATGGTGCCAGGAAACCCCCAGTGCTCATTAGATTTGCCATAGCACAGTGGGGGTAGGCAATAGGCAGGAATGGCTGGCCCTAATTGCTCTAAGGCTCGGCCAATAATGGCTAGCCCCAATGCTGTATCCACCGCTATGGGTAGATGGGGACCATGCTGTTCGATGGCTCCCACCGGTTGAATAATCACCACCTGGTCTTTATCAGGCATGGTGTCAATATCTTGCCAGGTGAGGTAAGGGTAAAAGCGATGGGGGGGAATGGTTTGGTGCATAGGATAGGCAATGGAAAATGGGAAATTGGCAGGTCATAGGATGGATACTACTCACCTAAAACAAGAAACGAAGGGAAATGCCATTAAGCAGTCCCCACTGATGTCATCGCGAATAGGGTATAGAACCTAGCCAGTAAGCAATACCCGTAAGAATTTGGAAAAAAATAAAAAACTATTGACAATGCGATTCGGTATTCTGTATATTTAGATACAGAAAGAAAACGTTCATTCCTATTTCGGCTAATCGCATTTACGTAATTGCATTTAGTTTTTTAGGAACGGAAGTAGGAAAGATAGCCAGTGACTCTAAAGCTATTGACTGTCTGACCGAAGGAACGCGCCTCATCTTAACTCTCTACGCTGATTAATTAAGGAGGCGAAATCCATGCAACTGTCTTACCGTGGAGTTAAATATACTGTTCCTGAGCGCAATGTCGCTGTTGAAGATGGTGATGTCGTTCGTTACCGTGGCGCATCATATCGTGTGAAAAAAGCTGTAGACCATAGTCATGGTCGTATGAGTGGTCTAACGTATCGCGGTGCTCAGGTCCGCTAGCTCTTCCCTTTTATTCT
>JAHQVZ010000300.1 GCA_019634055.1 Leptolyngbyaceae cyanobacterium MAG.088 | reverse complement strand
GTGTTGTCATCGCACTACAAATGCTAGGGTTGTTGTTTAGCAGTTTGTTCTTAAATATTGTTGGTGTTATAGCAGCTGGTGGTGGCATTTTGGCGGTACAAGCAGAGTTTGTGCGTCAGGAGTTTCTGAAGGCCATGCGCAAAGAGTTTGTTAAGCATTTGCCGCAGATTGCAGCAGACCAATGGCAGCCCATTTATAAGGCAGTCACAGATTGTTTTGGTACCTACGAAGAGCGGGCAATTGAGCGCATTAGTGGTGATATTGCAGCACGGCGGCTAGAGTTGAGCAGTCTAGTGGAGAAAAAACAACAGAACGAGCTTAATCGCGAACAAACGGTGGAGCGATTAAAGACATTAGAAGAAAATATTCAAAAGGAATTAGAGATTTTGCAGGCAATGGTATAACCTAGCTCGTTTTTGGCAAGGGGGATGTGCCCTATGGCCCCTTTACACGGCCTCTCCATACTTTTGATGCCAGGCTGCCCATTGGCGCAATGAAATAACAGGATGCTGTGTTTTGTGATTGACCGGATCTTCAAAGTCATAGGCATCTATAAATGCCGTTAGAATCTTTACCAGTTCAGAATCTAACCTCTCTGCTTCACTTAAAGAAATTCTGGCCGCCGTCATACTGGCACGAGCATAGGCTAATTCAGTCACTAACCGTCTGGCCGTGGGCGGCGATTTTTCATGGGCGGCGATCTTGAATAAAATTCGTACCGGGTTAGTGGCAACCTTTCGATCTGAATTGATTAACCCAGCCGTAATTCCAGGCTCTTCTTTATCGAGAAAGGTAATATAAGGCGAGACTTCTTTAGACGGAACTTCGCCCCAAGACCCCCAAACTAAAGCAGCCCTTTTGAGCGCATTATATTCTGGGCTAAAATTTGGTAAAAAAAGCTGCCGCTTAGTCCGAAAATCGGCTGCAGGTTTCTGCTTGCATAGAAAATCAACCAGCCCTTTCTCAACATAATTTGTCGTTTCTTCGACATTCATGCCCTGGCACAAAGCACGATAGTAAAACCAGGGGGCAATTCGCTGAAATATGCCATAGTCAGAATCGATGGGAAATTGAGTCATGTCATCCGGTGCTAAAAAGACCAGATGGTTGGGATCTGCTGAATTCAGCTGAGTGTATTTATTGGGGATTTGTTGAATGGTAGCTAAATCATTGCTAAAGCGATCGTCAATTTCAGTCGCAACCATATGATCAAAATCATGCCATTCAGGAATTGGATGGGGCACAAAATAATTTATAAGTGGCCGATTATAATCACCTTCTCGAATAGCTTTCTTCCCACCCGGTTGAGTAATTACTGCATGACGCGGTATCCGTTTTCGAGGCAAAATATCAGGCTGACATGACCAGATAAACATCACAGTTCCTACGTTCAGTAACGCAACCCCTAACCCGTTTTGTTGTAGTAAGGACCAGAAAAACTTTAGCTCCTTTGGATATTGACTGGCTAAAGGCGCGAACCTTTGAGCATCAGCTTTTGAGCATAAGCGTCTACCATTGAAGTCGATTAAAGAAATGGCTATTTTGAGTAATGCCTCTGCAGCGTCTGTGGAAATGTTAGGACGGGCATGTAGACCTTTGGTTCCAGTGCCCAACAGGTCAAAAGCAGAAACTGAAAAATACTTTCTTAAAAAAATAACAGTGTTATTACGTACGGTCTCTTTGAGCTGATGAGCTATCGCATCAATCCTAGCTGGACTGCCCATGATGGGAGATGTTGTAATATCACCAGGAATATAGGGATTATTCATAAGTTTGACTATAAAAAACTCTTCAGTAATTACACTTGAATTCCTATACGAGATATTTCAATACGAGATACTTCAATGTGAGGTATTTTATATGTCAAAACAAAATAATTCAATATGATAAGGAACAAATTTTCCGATTTTGAGTAACACTGATATCCGACTGGGTGACATATAAAAGAATGGCTATAACTTTTTTAGGTAAACTTGCAGAGAGAGAGTATGCAGAAAAGCTACTTGCCATACGGCAACCAGACTTTGACCCAGCACCCTCAGTCCAAACAACAGTGTCAGACTTCATCGCCGGGGGAGGGTGCTGAGTTAGGGATGTTGATTTTGAGGGGATCACGTCATCCGCCAACGGATGACGTGATCCCATACGCTGCTGTGTATCAAACCCTGCCGATATCATTAATCGGTGCAGTAAGTCTGGATGACAAATGCCCTCTGCATCTAACCCCAATTCTTCTAGTAGATTGTGTTGAATTGTGTTAGAGACATCTGATCAGTCTTGCCGCTCTATACGTAGTCGTTCATAAAGCCAATCTACACTTTTGTATCGTTTTCCGAAACGGGACTAACTACCTTTGTAGAGTATTGCTAGATTGGGGACATTATGTGCATTAAGACAATTTATCCATAGCAAATGCCCTGCAAATTAAGGCGTTTGTACTTTCTGAAAAGAATTTTATTCTTTGAATCAATAACGGCAAAATCTATTCGCCTTGCAGTTCCTTATGACACAAACATTGCCCCCAGCAAATCTTGTTAAGGCAAATTCGGCGAGAACAGAACTCGCTATCCGTACCCAGCATTTAACCAAACGGTTTGATCGCTATACGGCCCTGCGGGACGTAGACTTAGACATCGAATCTGGAGCAGTGTACGGTCTGATTGGCCCTAACGGTGCCGGAAAAACCACCCTGATCCGGCTGCTGGCAATGGCGGAGTCACCAACGGTCGGCGAAGTTTTTCTCCATGGAGAAAAACTACACTATGCACGTCCCCAGCTTCATTTAAAACAGCAAATCGGTTACCTCCCCGATGACTTTCCCCTCTACGAAGATTTAAGCGTCTGGGACTATCTAGATTATTTTGCTCGACTTTACGACCTTAAGGGTAAAGAACGCACCCGCAGCATTCACCAGGTGCTAGACCTGGTAAATCTGGGTCACAAACGAAATAGCATCATTACCAGCCTATCTCGTGGTATGAAACAGCGGCTAGGGCTGGCTCGTAGCATAATTCACACCCCTTCTATTCTGTTATTAGATGAGCCGGTTTCTGGACTTGATCCTGTGGCCCGTCAAGAATTTCGTCAGGTAATTCGCAATCTACATAGCCTGGGTATCACTGTTTTAATCTCCTCCCATGTGCTAAGCGATTTAGCCGAACTGTGCACCGCCATCGGCATTTTAGAATTTGGTTGCCTGGTGGAAAGTGCCCCCCTAGAAACGCTATACCAACGGTTAAGCCAACAACATATCGTAATTGGTACCCGAGGCGACCTTAAGACCTTACAAACAGAGTTACGACAGTTTGACAACTTACTAGAACTAGAAACTAAACCCCAGGCAGGACAGGTCAAAATTCAGTTTTCTGGTAACCCAGATGAAGCTGCTGACCTGCTGCGGGCACTGGTAGAGGCTAAAATCCCCCTCTATGAGTTTCACTCTGAAAAAGAAAGCTTAGAAGATATCTTCTTTAAGATCGGTCATACCCAGTCCACATAACTAATTTATCTACGTTTCTCGGTCACGCTGTGTTCTGCATACATTTTCATGACCTGTTTGGAGAGAACCATGCTTGGTACCCACCTGTTAACAACTCTGATTAATCTAGATCGCCTGGGTGATAGTAACCCCCAGCTGTTGAGAGAACTTAAAGGTCGCCTGAAACGATTTTCGGTGGTGACGACCATCGTTCTATCTCTGTTATGTCAGATGGTCGTCATGCTGAGTTTTTGGGCCGCGCTACCAGGGCCTTTGGTGCTAGATGATGTCAGTTTATCTACCTATCCCAGGATTGAATGGTTTGGCGAAACACAGCTTAGTCCTGAGCCAGTAAAAGACTTGCTCCCTGCGGATATGGCTAATCGAGATAGGGCCATGCAATCTGGCTTTGTGGTCGGCTACATTGCTGCGCCAACTCCTGTTAGGGGAGATAAAGGCCCAGGCATTGCTGCGCTTAATGCTATTCAACAGGGTGATCGTTTAATTAAAATTGATGGCCAACTCAAGATACCCAGCGACGATCAGCTAACAGGTCCTAACTGGCAAAGTCAAGTAAAGAGCCTGGCTGGAACCATAGGAGAGCAAACTGCTAAGGGCTCTTACCTATCATTAACACCTCAGCAACAAAAACTGATTGGTACGACCATTGATTTAGAACTCTATAATGCTGAACGCGGCTACTATACGGTAACGGTACCCCGCATCGCAGTTTCTCATAAACGTAATCCGTATTGTTTGAAGGTGGGCAGTATACGTAACAAATTTTGTTCTGTTTCTCAAGACCGTCAGTCGTACCAAATAAACTGGCCCCAATGGTATAGCCATATTTATATTTGTTTAAGTCTGCTGATTGTTTTTCCCCTAATGGGTGTGGGGGTATTTATGCTGGCTAACAATCTAGCAGATGAAAAACGCCGGGGAACGCTAAACTTTTTGCAACTTAGCCCTAAATCGGCATTTACTATTTTGAGTGGGAAAGTGCTAGGGGTACCGGTTTGTTTATATTTGGCCGTTGGTTTGTTGTTGCCTCTACATTGGGTTGCGGGCTTAAATGCAGGCTATGGCATCGGGCATTTGCTTGGGTTCTACCTGACGCTGCTTTGTCAAACGCTGGTCGTTTACTTAGGGACGCTGTTGTTAAGCCTGTCGGTTGCCAATTCGATGATGCTGGGGTTACAGCCCTGGCTGCTGTCGGCAGGTGCGATCGCATTTCACTTGATTCTACTTTTCTATGTCGGCTCTAGTCAGTTTGAACACTACCTAGACTCTACTGTGCTGTTGTGGTTTGTTTTATTTTCACCCTTTTCAAGTTTTGCTTACTTTGTTCAGCCGACTGAACCTGCAAATATTGCCCTGGCTTTAGGGGGGTTTCAAATTAATTTTGCACAGTATGTCATGCTGGCGCTAATTCATGCGGTGGGTTGGTATTTGCCCTTAGGACACATGCTTGAACGGCGCTTTAGTAACTCTACTATCACATTACTGAACCGTCGTTTTAGCTATCCGCTCACGTTGATTTTTGCCATCGTTATGTTGGGCCTGGCCTGGATACAGGCCGACAACCCAGAAATGGGCCATTGGCATCTAATTTGGTTCACTATAATGGGCCTGATTTACTGTGTGGCCTTGATGGTGGCCCTGTCTCCGGCTCGACAAACTTTAAAGGATTGGACCCGGTTTCGCCATGCATTGACTTCCCATGAACCACTCTCGCTATGGAAAGATCTGTTGATTGGGGATGCCAGTTCTCCGGTGATTGCGATCGCAATCAACTGTGTGCTCTTAACCAGCCTTATGACGATAGGGTTCTACAGCTATCACAACTATGGCTATTATCATAACTTTTTTCAAAACAGTAACCAGGTGACGGTATTTATCTGTTGCGCCATTATGTTCATCGGTTCAATTCTGTTTTCTACGGTGGTTAGCCAAACCCTATTAATGCTTCCCCGCAAGAAAAGCTGGGTCTGGTGTGGTGCCGTAGGCAGCATCAGCTGCTTAGCCTTTCCAACCCTGTCACTGGTGATGGGTATTGTTGTGTTTGACACTGCTTCTCCTACCCAAATTTTAGGTATGTCGCCCTATTTTGCAGTGTTAGGTTTACCGTTGAGCCTGTTGGGTACGTTGACTGCGCTCTTAGGGGCTATCCACATCCGCCAGCTAATGCGCTCAGGACGTTCCGAATTGCAACAACTGCTGAGTTAGCCATAGGGGGCAGAGTGTCTGAGCTTTTATTTTCTTGCCTGCCAATCTGTAACAACAATTTTCCACATTACCCTGTTACTCCTTTCTTTAACCTATTCCTATCGATCTTCTAAAAACACCTATGCTTGGTACTAATCTTTTAACCACCCTGGTTAACCCCCAACTAGATCGTCTGGGCGATACCAACCCTCAACTGTTGCGAGAACTCAAGGGGCGTCTGAAACGATTTCCGATGGTGACCGCCATCGCTTTATCGCTGTTATGTCAGATAGTCATTATGCTGGGCTTTTGGGGGGCACTGCCAGGGCCTGTAATGCTAGATGATGTCAGCCTATCTACCTATCCCAGGCTTGAATGGCGTAGTGAGACGCAGCTTAGTCCTGAACCAGTGAAAGACTTGCTCCCTGCGGATATGGCTAACCGAGATAGGGCCATGCAATCAGGGTTTGTTGTCAATCGCATTAGTACGCCAACGTCTGCCAGTGGAGATAAAAGCCAGGGTCTTGCTGCCCTCAACACTATTCAACAGGGTGATCGTTTAATCAAAATTGATGGCCAGTTGAATATCCCCCGTGGTGATCAGCTAACGGGATTTAACTGGCAAAACAAATTGCAGAACCTGGCCGATACAATAGAGGGAAAAACGGTCAAAGACACGTATGAAACACTAACCCCTCAGCAACGAAGAAGGCTGATTGGCACAACTGTTGACTTAGAGCTTTATAACGCTGAGCGCGGGTACTACACGGCAACGCTAACGCGTATTGCAGTTTCTCATTACAAAAACTCTTATTGTGTCATTGATGTTAACTCACCCAGCGAAGGCTGTGCCGTTAACCAGGACCAGATGTCGTACCAAATAAAATGGCCTCAATGGCACGGTCATGTCTACACTTGCTTAAGCTTGCTAATGGTCTTTCCCCTAATCGGTGTGGGGGTGTTTATGTTGGCGAATAACCTGGCAGATGAAAAACGCCGGGGCACACTGAATTTTTTGCAACTCAGCCCCAAATCTGCATTCACTATTTTGAGCGGTAAACTGCTGGGGGTACCGGTGTGTCTGTATTTGGCCATTGGTTTGTTGTTCCCTTTACACTGGGTCATTGGAGTCAACGCAGGCTACAACATTGCCCACCTACTAGGGTTTGACCTGATGTTGCTCGGCCAAACCTTGATCTTTTACCTAGCGGCACTGCTAATCAGTCTGTCGGTCTCCAACCCAATGGTTCTAGTATTACAGCCCTGGCTACTGGCGACGGCAACCATTGGATT
>JAHQVZ010000003.1 GCA_019634055.1 Leptolyngbyaceae cyanobacterium MAG.088 | reverse complement strand
GGTCATCGTCATCACCGCCATAAATGAGGTCATTGCCGTTTTGACCATAGATGATATCTCGGCCCGCTTCACCCCAAAGCACATCATGACCTTCCTTGCCATCAATCAGGTCATCGCCATCTCCAGCCTTAATTCGGTCTTGCTTTTTATCTCCGGCAATGATGTCGTCGTTTTCACCGCCATAGAAAATCTTTGTTTCCTGGCCACCAACTCCACCATCAGCTACCTGAGAGGTACTGTTAGTCGCATTCCCTTCAACCGTATCGAGGGTAGAAAAAAACGTATCTAGCTGCTGCCACCATTGGCTATAGCCTAGCTCTAAGAGCTGCCACCACTGACTGTAGCCCAGCTCCAGCATGTCCGCCTCAAATTCTTGCCACCACTGGCTATAACCCAGCTCTAAAATAGTCGCCTCAAAGGACTGCCACCATTGGCTATACCCCAGCTCTAGAACGCCTTCTTCATGCTGTTGCCACCACTGGCTGTAACCCAACTCAAAGACAGACCACCATTGGCTGTAGCCCAGCTCTAGAATGTGTTTTTCAAAAATAGACCACCATTGGCTGTAGCCTAAGCTGTACATATCACCATGTTCGCCACCGCCCCGGCTATCATTGAGTGCAGTTTCTCCTAACCCCAGGCTGGCTTCTACTTTGTTCTCAGCCAACAGTAAGAGAGCATCCAGATCTAAGCCTGTGTTTAAGGCACCGTAGTTAATATCCCAACCGAGCACATCCATCGCTTGCAAGTCTAAATGACCTAAGCTCAGTCGCTCTTTGTAGGCCAGGGTCGGGTCCATAATGCCCATGGCAACTTTCAGCCGTTTCCAATGGCTCGCCTGAAACTCTACACCATCGGCAAAGTCTCCTAAATTGGTCTGGCCACCATCAATAGAAAAATAGCTATTTTGCCCCAGACTCAGGTCACTAACCGCCCCATCTGGATTGTCAATATCGGCACTATCAACGCTGGTCCGAAAAAGATCTAAGGCGGTGAAGTTGGCCGCTTGGGTTTCGCCAGAATAAAGGGTAGTGAGATCTAAGGTGCCGTCAAGACTACTCACAAAGCCGAGCTGATGGCCAATCTCATGGAGGGCCATGCTCATAAAGTCGAGGGTACCTTCCGGGGCATCGCCACTGCGGGTGTAGTCGTAGTTCCAGTCAAAGCTGTTACTAACGAGGATGTAGCCATCCAGGGCGTTGGCATCGACTAGGTTGCGGTCCCATGTGCCGCCATTCTCTAGCGCAATCGCCTCATCCATACCCAGCGCTTTGGCCTGGGCGGAGGTCAGGAGAATGTCGCTGTTGCCATCGACGATGTCACCATTGACCAAAAAGTCTGTGGTATTCCCTTCTTGCAGACTATCTAGGGCTTGTTCATCACTGTCGCTGGTTGCATCTGCGGCAAGATATTCCTGATAGACACCGTAGTTTTGCTCTTGAAAGAAGGGGATTGCCCCACCGACGGCGCTGCCATTTTCTCCGAGGCTATCACTGGAGGCGATATGCAAGTTAACGGTGATATCGTCAGTGAGGTAAGTGGCCCATATCATGGCAGCCAGCTCAAACCCTACTCGCTGCTCTAGAGAAATGTTGGGGTCGTAGGTAAAGTTGAACTGAACCATTGCTTCAAGCCACTGCTGCGATTTTACACTTAGTACTTTTTATACTTCGACTACTTAAGTTATTTCGTCTGTGTAATCACGCGGATTGGTATAAAGATTCGGTGAATACCCTGATCGAGTTAGATGTAGCCATCAGTGCTTGCCGAATCAAGAGTCTTCTCACAAGCCAGATTGATGATTTTGTCGCACATCATCCGCTAACCTGAACTTGCATAAACTCCCCATGAATAGTGAAAAAGTACGATGTCAGAAACGCTTGAGCGACTCGCAGCTTTTACCACAGACCCTACAGGTGGAAACCCCGCAGGTGTTTGGATTGGAGATAACCTACCCTCCCCCGAAGAGATGCAGAAAATCGCTGCTGAGGTGGGCTTTTCAGAAACGGCATTTGTTGCGCCTAGCACAGGCAGCGATCGCAACATTCGCTACTACAGCCCCGAAACAGAAGTCTCTTTTTGTGGACATGCCACGATTGCAACCGGTGTTGCCCTAGGCGAAAAAGGCGGAGACGGCACCTACCAGCTGTCGACCACAGTGGGAATAGTGCCAGTGTCAGTCGGCACCCGTGAGGGGCATCGCGAGGCATCGCTAACATCAGTAGACCCAAGCTCCGCAACGGCACCTGAATCACTGGTAACTGGAGCCCTTGCTGCCTTAGGCTGGCAACGTGATGAGCTAGATGATGCTATTCCACCGGCTAAGGCCTATGCAGGTGCATGGCACTTAGTGCTAGCCACTGCGGATAAAAGCTGCCTCGATGATTTGAACTATGATTTTGAAGCGCTTAAAGCGTTGATGATAAAAGAGAATATTACAACGCTGCAATTAGTGTGGCGCGAGCGTACAGATATTTTCCATGCACGCAATCCTTTTCCAGTGGGCGGCGTTGTAGAAGATCCGGCAACGGGGGCTGCCGCCGCGGCCTTAGGCGGATATCTACGAGAGGCAAAGCTAATAGCGACACCAATGACCTTTCTGATTCGGCAGGGTGAAGTCATGGGTCGCCCTAGCAAAATCAGGGTCGAGGTTCCAGTGTCAGGCGGCATTGTCGTTACGGGTAATGCGGTTCGGATTAGCGGGTAGTGATTGATGCTGGCCATACACAATCAGGCTGGGGTAAACGTTGTTGAGAACTAGTTATTGAGAACTAGTTGTTGAGAAACATAGGCCATAAGTCATGTGTCTGTTGGCTAATAATCTAAAGTCTCTGAATAATTTCGTGGTTTTTCTAACCTTTTTGTTAGGGTTAAGCTGTAGTCCAGTCTTGTCCCATGGCCCAGGTCTCGAATCTTCTGTATCAGCGCTATCGATTGATCGCAATGGCGGTGTATATAGCCGTTCTCGTCACCGGCCTAGCAGACTGGGCATATAGTGGACTCGGGCCTCGCAGCATTGTCACCCTATCTAATAATTATCGTTTTCTATGTTTTGTAGCGGCAGTACTCTCACTCATCGCACTTGAGTTGAGTGCAGTCGGTAAACCTGACTTTGCCAGAGCAAATCAAGCCAGCCCCATTGCCTTTTTGGTTAGAGTTTTGTTATTTGTGGGGGCTTGCCTGGTTGCAGACCTTGCATACGCCCAACTTCTCTTTTTACCCATCCTTTTGTATACCTATTTAGCGGTGAGTAAACGCCTCGGTTACTTTCTTGCTGTTCTAGGCGTTGTCACCTTGATGGGTTTAAAGCTCGCTTACCCCCATTCCATACAAGGAGGTCCACCACCACCGCCACCCATCACAAGCCCTAATGACACACCTACTAATGGCATAACCAATGGTATAGTCGCCAATAAGCCTACCAATCAGCCACTACCGCTTGGTAGGCTTATTGATGAAAGCATGGGCTCACTAATTGTGTTGTTTTTCACACTGTTGTTAGCCCGAGCAATGTCTCAAGCGATTCAGGCACAACAAAAGCTCACGGGGCTGTTGACATCGCTAGAAGCCTCAAACCAAAAACTCAGGGAGTATTCTATGCGGGTGGGGGACTTAGCCGCTACCGAAGAGCGTAATCGCTTAGCCCGTGACATTCATGATAGCCTGGGTCATCATTTGGCCGCCATTAATATTCAATTGGAGAAAGCCAATGCCTACAGAGAGCGAGATCCTAACCGGGCCTACGAAGCCGTGAGTCATGCACAGCGAACCGTACAAGATGCCTTAAAGGATGTCCGTGAATCGGTGAGCAGCTTACGTCAAGACGGTGAGCCTTTTTTATTTGAAAAAGCACTGAATGATTTACTCAGACGTATGCACCAGAGTGACCTTAAACTAACCCTAAAACAGACAGGTGAAAGCTCACGGTATAGCAAGCTTAAGCTCATGACCTTGTACCGGGTGATTCAAGAGGGGCTCACCAATGTACACAAACATTCCAAGGCTAGCCAAGTTACGATATTGCTGAATTTTGATCGGCAACAGGCAAGGCTCATCTTGAGAGATAATGGTGTTGGATTTGAGGTGGCTGCTTGGCAATTAATAGAAAATGACCAAACCACTCAGGGATTAAGCGGCTTACAGGAGAGGCTTAGCTTAGTGGGTGGCACCCTAGATATCACCAGTAACCACCACCAGACAACGCTCACTGTCCATATTCCACAATCTCATTCAATCGCCCACTCAATGCCCGATTCCATAACATGACCACAAAAATTCGTGTTTTGCTAGTTGATGATCAATACCTGATTCGAGAAGGGATTGCCTCTTTGCTTGAGCTGGAAGATGCGGTTGAAGTGGTGGGAATGGCTGTAAATGGAAAAGATGCGATCGCCAAAGCCGCTGACCTAAAGCCCAATATCATTTTGATGGATGTGCGAATGCCTGAAATGAATGGCGTAGAAGCCACCATCAAAATCAGGCAAACCGTAACGAGCTGCCAAGTGATTATGCTCACCACCTTTGATGATGAAGAGTATATTGTTCAGTCACTCCTCGCCGGTGCCTGTGGCTACCTGATGAAAGACATTCCGCCAAAAGATTTGGTGCAGGCCATTCAGCTGGCCCACGCGGGAGTGTATCAGTTAGCACCCGAAGTCGCAGGAAAACTCGTTGGTGCGTTGCAAAATAAACAGACAGCGAAAGAAACTCAGGTACCTGTTGACACCCCCCTCACCACAAGAGAACAGGAAGTGTTAAAACTAATTGCCAAAGGAACCACCAATAAAGGTATTGCCCTGGCCCTTAAAGTCAGTGAAGGGACTGTCAAAAATCATGTTTCCAATATTTTAATGCGGCTTGATCTAAGAGATCGAACACAGGCAGCTATCTACGCGGTAGAGAATGGCTTGAGCTAATCAACGCACTTTAAGATTGCTCCAAAGAACTTCGAGGAAAAGTCTAGAGCAATACTCACACTGATTGATTATGCTGATTGAATTACGCTTCAGCTGGCACTTGGCTCAACCGCAGCAGAGTATCAACCCCCACATTAAGGGCTGACTTAGCACTCTCATACTCTCGATGCAGTATTTCTAACGTATTTCCAGCATTGTCTATTTGCTGCTGCCGTCCCATCGTTTCAAGCTCCTGACATAACCTTGCCAAGCCTTCTGCCCCTAAGGCCCGACTACTTGATTTTAAAGTATGGGCATATAGCTGTAGCTCATTGGCATTGCCTTGGACAACAGCCTCATCCATCTGCTGAATCAAACCAGGAGATTCCTGAAAATAAGTCTGAATTAAGATCTCTAGTAGGTCACCTGCTTCATCACCCATAATCGAAACCGAGTCGTATAACTGCTGATAATCCATAAGTGCGGCACAATTACTGGCCTCATCAGAAACCTCATCAGTCATCGTGCCGGTAGTCTCGTCGGCAATCTCTTTGGCAGTCTCGTCGGCAATCTCTTTGGTAGTCTTGTCAGTTGTCTCTTCGGTAGTCTTGTCAGTTGTCTCTTCGGTTGCCAGCTGGGGCATTGGCACGGTATCTGCGACAGTATCTACAACAACGTGCTCACGAACGGGAACACGTTGGAGCGCCGCCACCAATTCTGGGACACGGATAGGTTTGCTGATATAGTCGTTCATCCCAGCTTTTAAGCAAGTTTCTTTATCCCCCTGCATGGCATTAGCGGTCACCGCAATAATCCAGGGCTTAGTCTCAGGGGGCCATTGCTGACAAATTTTTTGAGTCGCTTCCAGGCCATCCATCTCCGGCATTTGCAAGTCCATCAGGATAACATCGTAGGATTGCCGTTCTAGGGCAAGAATCGCCTCTATGCCATTACCGGCGACATCGATGCGGTATCCCATACGCTTGAGTAACTGAGTCGCTAATTGTTGATTAACACTGTTATCCTCTGCCAATAAAATTTGCAAGGGTAAGTTTTCAGCCAACTTGTGATCAATACTGTTCTCTACGGGCTTAGTTTTGACCAATTGAGTCGGTCGCCCCATAATAATATTGGTCAGCTTCTCCAACAATAGAGCTTGTTTGATCGGTTTATTTAAGAAGGCGGCAAAGTGGGTTTCGATCTCTGATTTGGATAGTTGATGTTGGCCAATTGACGTCAGCATCACCAAAGGTAATGCTTTATGCTCCGGCAAGCTGTGAATTTTCTGCGCTAGCGTCATACCATCCATATGAGGCATTTGCATATCGAGGAT
>JAHQVZ010000299.1 GCA_019634055.1 Leptolyngbyaceae cyanobacterium MAG.088 | reverse complement strand
AGATGGTCCTTCTTTCAATGTGGTGGCGGTTAATCCTCGCGATCGCACCATTACCCTGAGCAATTCAGCCGTTACTCCCTCGGAAATAGTCGTTCCCTTGAACCAGGTTTATAAAGTCGATACCAATGGCTTTGCATCGACTTTCCAACGACGTCAGCCATGGAAAGATCTACACCAATTGTTGATTGCCCCCATCGTCGATTTACTCCCTAGCAATCCAGACGAAAAGGTCTTCTTTATTCCGCAAGAACAGCTTTTCCTAGTACCATTTTCTGCCCTTCAGGCCGACGATACTAGCTATTTAATTGAACATCACACCATATTGACGGCCCCAGCAATCCAGGTATTACAGGGGGCTCGCACCCAAGCAGACGATCTCTTCCAGACAGGCAACATGCTGATCGTTGGCGATCCATCCCCTATGCCAGCCAACCTACAGCCATTGCCATACGCCCAAAATGAAGCAAAACAGATTGCAGATTTGTTGAATACCCAGGCCATGATTGGAGCGCGCGCAACTGAACCCAATGTTCAGCAAGCACTGTCGTCTGCCCGTTTAATTCACCTGGCGACCCACGGCTTTTTTAATGAAACCAATCCACTAGAAGGGTCCTTAGCATTTGCCCCCGTTGACACTAATAATCCTGGCCCTGAAAGTGACGGCTTTTTAACCGCTGCCGAAATTTTAGAGAGTCAGCTCAATGCCGACCTTGTCGTACTTAGCGCTTGTGATACAGGGCGAGGCCAAATTACAGGAGATGGCGTGGTTGGCCTATCGCGATCCTTTTTGGCCGCAGGAGCCCCCAGTGTAATGGTTTCTCTCTGGCAGGTCCCTGACGAAGCCACCTCAGCGATGATGGTGAGCTTCTACAAACAGCTTTTAGCTGGCAAAGACAATGCCCATGCATTACGACAGGCCATGCTATCAATGTTTGAAAATTATCCAGAACCCCTTAATTGGGCCGCCTTTACCCTGGTTGGTACTTAACATCTGGGTTCGTGGCGCTAGGGGGGGTAGAATTTTGCGGCCTGTGACAAAATTCTAAACAGAGAGGTTAGCTGTGAGCGTCCAAATAAATCACCCCATTGCCATGAACTGAGGCAGTTGTGAGTTCGCTCCGCTGGTTCGCCCACAAAGCTCGCTAGAGAATCGGATTTTGAATTAGACAAGCTAGTGCAGCGTCAACGTTAAAAATTGGGATTCATCCTGATGAAGAGTAAAGAGTGCCTCTTGATCTCGTTTGACTCTTTACTCTTTACTAGCCTTACCCAAAATCTTAAGCTTGACAGACCACTCGGTTAGTCTCCATGTTGCTCTAAATAAAGGTTCACGTCTTCGATGATTCGTGTTAGCTCCGCTTCGGTTGTTAGACGCATGCGGTCATCTCGAATTGTAATCAAAAGCTTGGCTGCAAACGGACTGGGCCAAATATTGGGGTTACAGAAAATTTCTAGAAATACATCGCCTGTGTGGCGATATTCTGTCGGTTTTACCGGCTTTGGCCTACCTGCCCCGACCGTAGCTGCCGCTGACGTCTTCAGCGTTTGAGTTAACGTAGCTAGGGCCGTCTTCAATTCCTGAGCTGCTGCAACAGAGAAGCTAAATTGGACTGAACCTTGAACTAGATTGAGGGTGAGTGGTGAAGTCATGGAAACTAGCGCTAAGGATTGCTCGCTAATCGTAACGCCAGCAGGTATTTAGCAGCGTTACTGTTATAAAGTTTTAGGTTCCAGTTCTCAACTAGGTAAGTTTTTGCAACTTTTGTTGCACCAGGTTACTACTACAGCTTGGTGCCCATAGGTCAAGGCATAGATGTTCTCTGGAAACTTTAGCTGTTGACTATCGGCACAAAGACCAAAATTTTGGATGTGACAGGTGAGTGATGAGTGGTATTAAATTAAATTAATTCACGATTTACAATTCACCACTCACCCCCACAAAAGGAGACAGCAATGGTTGTAACCTGCGTCCATGTATTTGTAAAACCAGAGCATGTGGATGACTTTATTGCAGCTACAAAAGCCAATCACACTGGCTCTGTTCAGGAACCGGCTAACATTCGGTTTGATTTTTTGCAGGATCCAGAGGACCCAACCAAGTTTATGATCTATGAAGCGTATGAAACGACAGAGGGGGTGGCTGCCCATAAACAAACAGAGCATTATTTAATCTGGCGGGAAACCGTTGCGCCCTGGATGGCCCAGCCTCGTCAGGGCAAGCCTTACAACGTTCTAGCACCCTAAAACGCAACCGGAGAATGTCCATGGTGTTTGCAGACTTTAGTGTTGCTAAGATCCCCCCCATTTACTTTGGAGCTGGAAAACGAACGCTCATTCCCGTTTGGCTCAAAGAGAGAAACCTGTTGCGTCTGCTACTCGTTATTGGTGGTCAGTCTTTACAAAAAACTGGCAAGCTTGCTCAAATTGAAGCCAGCCTGCAACAGGTTGGGCTGTCCTATGAAATTATCAGCTGCCCTGGAGAGCCCACCCCTACCTTTATTGATACCACCTGTAACACCTATAGAAATTCAGGTATCCAGGCCGTCGTAGGTATTGGTGGAGGTAGTGTCGTCGATGCGGGTAAAGCGATTTCGGCCATGCTACCCCATCGCAATTCCATCGTGGATCATCTAGAAGGTGTGGGCAAAGGTATTCCCCACAGCGGAGAGAAAATTCCCTATTTAGCAGTGCCAACCACCTCGGGTACCGGCAGTGAAGTTACCAAAAATGCTGTTATTAGTGAGGTTGGTGACCGGGGCTTCAAAAAGTCTATCCGCCATGAAAATCTTATTCCTGACGGAGTAGTTGTCGATAGTGAACTGTTGGTGACTTGTCCATCACAGGTTACAGCCGCCTGTGGGTTGGATGCGTTTACACAATTGCTGGAACCCTATTTATCACCGACGGCAAGCCCCTTCACTGACGCATTAGCGTGGAGTGGGTTAACGGCGATTGGGGCAAATTTGTTGGCGGCCTGTGGTGAGGGGGCTAACGCGTTAGCGGTGCGTGAAGCAATGGCCTATGGATCTTTGCTCTCAGGCATTTGTTTAGCCAATGCAGGCCTGGGTATTGTCCATGGATTGGCTTCACCGTTGGGGGGCTTTTTTCCGATTCCCCATGGTGTCGTATGCGGTACCCTATTAGCCGCAGCGAATGAAACGAATTGGAACGCACTACAACAGCGCAAATCTAATGATGTCGCTATTGGCAAAATGGCGAAACTGGGTGAATTTTTGGAGGGTACCCCTGGAAAAGAGCCCCTCTACTATGGGAAGGCGTTGTGTCAGATATTGTGGCACTGGACCCAAACGCTAAATTTACCGAGGCTGAGCGATTACGGTGTAAAAGAGTCAGATTTGGATCGCATCGTCTCCCAGACTAAAAATCGCAATAATCCCATTGCGTTAACCCCAACAGAAATCTATGGTTTAGTACAATCCCGACTTTAATTCCCCCTATGTAGAGGGAAGTCTAGGAGCAGCGTGTCCACAGTCTGCTGACATCGAACTTCGTACATTATGTACCTAGAAACCCCTTCCATAGATCAGGTACTTGATGCGTGTCGACACGTCAATTTGTCGACACCGTCCACTATTTGCATTTTTGTAGCAGAAGCAGCGGAGCTGGATATCCCTGAACTCATTGATACTCTACGGGCGGCCAACATCGATTTCATTGGAGGGGTTTTTCCTGCTGTAATTGGGGGCGATCGCAAATCTAACCATGCAGTAGTGATTAATGCCTTTCCTGTAATGGGCCAGATCTATTTAATTCAAGGATTAGATCAAGCAGACATCACGCTACCAGACTTTAGTCCCATTCTGGATAACTTAGACTATGCCAGCGACATTCCCGCTGCCACAGCCTTACTTTTAGTCGATGGTCTGACTCGCAATATCGGCACATTTCTTTCAGAGATGTATAACTGTCTGGGAGATTCTGTAAATTATCTGGGAGGTGGAGCAGGGTCCCTGTCCCTAAAGCAAAAACCTTGCCTGTTTAGTCCCCAAGGTTATTTTCAAGACGCGGCTCTGGTGGCTTTTTTGCAATTGCCCAGTGGTTTAGGTGTTCGTCACGGGTGGCAGCGTTTGCAAGGTCCGATGGTGGCTACTCAAACCGAAAAAACGATCATTACCCAGCTCAACTGGCAAACTGCTTTTGATGTTTATCGGGCAACCGTTGAAACCGATAGTGGAAAAGCGCTGCGGGCTGACAATTTCTTTGATATTGCTAAGGGTTATCCCTTTGGAATTTCTAAGGCAGGGCAAGAAGACATCGTACGCGATCCCATTCTTGTCAATGAAGCAGGTGGGCTGGTCTGTGTGGGGGAAGTATCTGAAAATGCATCTTTGTACATTCTCAAAGGTACTGTTAATTCTTTAATAGCAGCGGCAGCCCAAGCCGCCAGAGATTCAATAATTGTTTCGAACCATGAAGACCAGGTGCATTCAGTTATCGTTGTGGATTGTATTTCCAGGGTGCTGTTCTTGGAAGACCATTTTGACCAAGAATTAACGGCAGTTCAACAGGGGTTGGGCACCCATGCAGTGATGCCAGAAGGCATCCTGAGTATAGGAGAAATCTCCTCCTATGGAGATGGGCTATTGGAATTTTTTAATAAAACCATGGTGGTTGCCACATTATACCGGCAACCTTAAGCCTTAACTTATAGCGGTTCCTGGTTGAGATGAATAAATTTTGGTGGTGTCAGTGAGTGGTGAATCGTGAATCGTGAGTGGGATGTATTCAATCCATTTGAGAAACGCTATATGCCAGAACTGGTCGTTTTCTAGCACGCACAAAGGATTAGCTGAAACAGAATTTAGGAGACTTGCAAACCAAGGTTAAATGGATGGAAACAGAGGGGCAGCAGGAAACAATACAAACGCTATCGCTATTGTATGAGTTAGCCCTAAACACGGGGCGGTCATTAGACTTAAAGACTAATTGCGATCGCATGCTCAAAGCCCTCATGTCTCGTAAAAACCTTAAGTATGCTGGCCTGTGGCTACATCAAGCAAAACTTTCATCAACTATTACCAACAAAGAAACCACTATAAAGAATAGTATCTACTCCTTGGTGTACAGTTCTCCAAAATTTTGGACTGATCTGAAAAGCATTGATTGTCATCATCCCCTCATAACAATCCTCACCTCCAATCAACCTCTTTACATTGTTGACTCTGAAAAGTCGCCCGATCTATTTGCAAGTCTTATTACCGAAAAGCGACTCAAAACAGGCGTTTTTATTATTTACCGTCTGGGAGATTTAGGGCTCTTAAAACTCTATGCTGCCCATATGAGCCCAAGTTTAACTAGTGCTGAAATGGTAAAACTACTCAGCATAATGGATAGCTTTACCCATTCGATTGAGGGTTGTATTGCCCATCAAAAATCTATTACAGAGAATAAACAACGCCAGAAAACAGAAAATTCTCTTAAGGCCATTGAACAACTCCTCACCACCCAACTAGAAGAACTTAGTCAAAAGCATCAAACACTAGAAATTACTCAGCAAACATTACAAAACCGTAACCATAGACTGGCTCAAACGCTAAAAAAGTTGAAAAAAACCCAAGCTCAGCTAATTCAAACGGAAAAAATGTCTAGCCTGGGTCAGCTAGTGGCCGGTGTTGCCCATGAAATTAACAATCCCATTAGCTTTATTCACAGTAATTTACCCCATTTAGCTAACTATATTAAGGATTTAGTCCAACTGCTCCAGCTGTATCAAACAATTTATCCGGAGAACCATGATCAGCTGGATATGCTAATGGAAGAAATTGAACTAGACTATCTGCTGGACGATTTACCCAAACTTCTGAAATCTATGGAAGTAGGCAGCCAACGCATTAAAAAAATTGTTCTATCACTCAACAATTTCTCTCGTTTGGGTGAAACAGATTTTAAATGCGCAGACTTAAATCAAGGCATTGAAAGTACGCTGTTGTTGCTTAGCCATCGCCTCAAAGCCACCCACCATCGACCAGAGATTCAGTTAGTTAAGCAATATGAAACTCTTCCTGAGATTGCTTGCCTGCCAGAACAGCTCAATCAGGTATTTATGAATCTTTTGGTTAATGCCATTGATGCGATAGACTCGCATCATTCAATATATGCTCAGACTAAGACTGTACCGTCTATTACCTTAAGTACTAGCCAAATCAGTAACGTTTATGTGCAGGTAGACATTACTGACAATGGCCCTGGCATTCCAGCCAATATTCGTAAACGTTTGTTTGATCCGTTTTTTACGACTAAACCGGTGGGTCAAGGAACTGGTCTAGGGTTATCGATCAGTTATCAAATTGTGACGGATACCCACGGTGGGCATCTGCAATGTTTTTCAAAACCAGGTCAGGGGACTACATTTCAAATTGTTTTGCCAATTCGGCAACAAAGGATAGCTAAGGTGGAATTGGAAACTGAGATCGTCACCCCCTAGACATAGCAAGGGGCGCTGCAGGGGGCGCTGCAAGGGGCGCTGCAGGGGGCGCTATTACGTTACCGGTGCCTGGAACCAGGCAAGGTGAAGACACCCCCAAAAAGAATAAGGAACAATTTTGTTGGCGCATTGTTGTTCCTCTATTTTGTCATTTGGTTTTGGAACATTGTAGAGATTAATCACCAGAGAAATTGGTTGTTAGCGTTTGGTGTCGGGGGGCAGTTACAAAACCAGTCTCTACGATCGCATCACACAGATCCCATGTAAACCAATCGCTGCAAAAATGGCGCTGAGCAATGTCCATGTGCCATCAGCAAACAGATTGATGCGTTGAATATTCTGTTGTGACTGGGCAACAAACAACGTTGACATATCCGTTGAACTATCAATTACCCGCTTATATTCCTGGTATGCCAACTGGAGACCGGCCCAATCTTGCAGAGCATAGTGACCAAAAATACAAACCCCAGCCACACCAGGCATAAGCACAAGAATAATTAAAAGGAACTTACGCATACCTATGGAAAAATAACTCAACCAGTTCTACACATCCATAGGATCAGATTACGTCTAACTATGGATATTACGTACAATCCAGTAACTAATCGACAATGCCAAAATCGATATGGCTAAACCGATTAAGCTCACCCCTGTGATCTTTTCCAAATCTAAAATAATAATCTTTCGAGCCACCGCCGTTAGGGAGGTAACAATAACCAATTCTACCTGTACCACATGCTTTTTTAAGTAGGCAGTAATATTTTCCAAAATTTCTAAGGCAATCAATACACTTAGAAATAAACCAAAAATCTGACTGAGCGTATTTTTGAAAAAGCCCTGGGGGTCTGGGTCTAATAGCGCTACCGCCAGGAATCGGATCAAATCCACCATGATCACAAAGATCACCACCAGCATGGCAATGGACAGTAGCTTTGAAACAATAGTTTCTATGTTATCGATGCCATGCAGAAACCCTTCCGCACTGAGCCAGTGCCATCGATTATTCTTTTTATTACCGCCCATGTCAGCACTCCAGACACGATTCCCCTAGGAGAACTATACAAGGTGGATGGTAGGAAAAGCAGTATGGGTGAGTAGTGAATAGTGAGTAGCGAGCGCACTCACTACTCACCAACAAGCTTGTGAGCGTACTCACCACGGTGCAGCCTATTTATAGAAACCGTCCGGCCATTTTCAATACATCGCCCATATCTACATCGCCATCGCCATCGCCATCTAGAAATGCAGAAACAAGAGGATTGCCCTCAGCCTGAGCACCTGCTTTGGCTGAACCCTGGTTTAAAAACTTCATCACAATGGGAATCACCATGGGCAGCATGACCATAACCTGACTGGCATCAAGGCCAGTTTTTTGAGAAACCGCTGAGGCAATTTCAGTTTGCTGGTTAGAGCTAAATAGCTTAGGCAGTACACCAGCACCATCGGTGGTGCCCTGCTTAACCAGGTCTAGTACAGCATTCATACCCTGGGTCTGTTGTTTTTCCCGTAGAGCAGATTGGACAAACCCACCGACGACTGAAGCCGCTTGCTGAGTTGCTGAACTGTTAGCATTATTTGACTGAGCAACCTGCTGTGCCATCGATACAATTTGGCCAAGCTGACCGATGCTGGCTTCACGATTGGGATCTTGGATAGCTCCCATTACTTGATCAAATATTCCCATGGGAAATAAAGACGTCCTTGGTTAGCAACAATTGGCGGCACGAATCCACCTTGTGTATAGTAAGACGCTGAACTAGATCAGGCACAAAATTGGCAGGTTGATTTTATGAATATCGGCTATATGTCTTAAAGGCCCTATTCAAATTTTGTATGGCATATACATATATATAGCGGTTCCTGGTTGAGATGAATAAATTGTGGTGGTGTAAGTGAGTGGTGAATCGTGAATCGTGAGTGGGATGTATTCAATCCATTTGAGAAACGCTATATATGAAGCGACCTCTGATTATCGCTGTTGGTGTTTTAATTTTTCTTGGTGTGCTGTTATGGCTAATTAGCACCTTAGGAACGCTCTATGCTGGGCTATCGAGTCTCCATCCATGGCTGGCCCGATTGATCACTATATTAATAGTGTTGTTAATGGTCGGAGCGATTGGGGTAATCGTTTATTATGGTTGGCTATTTTTGCGGCCGCGTACCCGGCAGACACCACCGTTACCAAAAACAACCAATGATGCGGCTATTGCCCAGCTGCAAAGTCTGGACCAACAGCTGAGCCAGGTTGAGGATGAGGTGGCTAGACAAGCTCTGGTGGCTCGGGCAAAAACGGTCACCCATGCATTTGAACAACAGCATCTGCAGCTGGTCATTGTGGGGAGTGGTTCGGTGGGCAAAACCTCATTGGCCAATGCCCTGATGGGAGAAATCGCTGGGGAAACTGCCGTAACCAAGGGAACAACGACCGCACAGCAAAACTATCGGGTGGCAATTCCTGCCATTGATGGAGAAATTTTATTAACGGACAGTCCAGGGCTGTTGGATGCGGGGGGGATGGATCGAGCCAGTCGAGAGTTGGCGACCCAGGCGGACTTATTGCTCTACGTTGTAGATAATGACCTGCACCGTGCCCAGTATGAGATTTTGACACAGCTACTGGCGGTGGGTAAACGTACAATACTGGTTTTTAATAAGGCAGACCTGTATGCCGATGACGAGATTGACCTGATTTTAGAACGGTTAAGGCAGCGGGTGGGGCCGCGGCTGGAGGGGAGGGATGTGGTTGCGATCGCATCTAACCCCAAAGACTTCCCGACACCTGAAATTCAGCCACTGATCGATCGCATCATCGCTATTCTTCGAGCCGAGGGCCGCGACCTGATTGCCAACAACATTTTGTTACAATCCCAGCGGCTTAGCCTTGAAGCGAAATACCTGATTAGCCAACAGCGCCAACAACAAGCCGATAAGGTTATTGACTGCTATCAATGGATTGGCGCAGGGGTCCTAGCGGCCACTCCACTACCCGTAGTAGATATGTTAGCCACCGCCGCCATCAACACACAAATGGTAGTGGAATTGGGAAAAGTCTATGGCATTGCCGTCAGCATTGAAGATGCCCGTACCCTAGCCCTGTCCTTAGCAAAAACCATGGGCAGTTTAGGGTTGGTCAAAGGTGCGCTCAAGCTTTTAACCGTAGGCCTTCAGGCAAATTTAGCCACGGCTGTTGCTGGCAAATTGCTACAGGGCGTTAGTGCCGCTTATCTCACGCGTATCGCTGGTAAGAGCTTTGTGGACTATTTTGAAAACCAACAAGACTGGGGCGATGGCGGTATGCAAGCAGTTGTGGAAAAACACTATCAGCTCAATCGTCGCGACCAAATTGTGCAGCAATTTGTTCAGCAAGCAATAACGTCCATGCGCATTAAATAAACCATGGCTTTCACCTCCAGAATAGTCGTTGTGCCCATTCAATAGTCTCTGCAGACCTTAGCCCCTGCAGCCTATGGTCGTGGGTTTATGAATTTACGGCAAACATGCCCTTCCACTGAACAGTTTCATATCAAATTATGATGTAGAAATTTATTTATATATGGGGCCTCGATTCTGCAAAAAGGCCATCACACCTTAAAAGCATCCGTCCCCAACCCCCTTGGTTCAACATCTGTTGTCAACTGGAAAACTGTTATTCTTCGCTGTATATATCTATAAAGATCTATCTAATCGTCCTAAGGCCCCCAATTTATCTAATATCCATAGCTGAAATTCCATAAGCCCCCATTTACAATGACTGCCAATAATGCTCAGCGTGCTTCAACTGCCGTTCAAACCACTACGCGAACGCCGACATTTTTAATCATCGGCGTTCAGAAAGCAGGCACGACATCTATCTATAACTACCTCAAACAACACCCCCAGGTTTACATGAGCCCGGTTAAAGAAACGGGTTTTTTTGAACGGGACTGGGAGCAAGCACCCACCGACGTCCAGAGTCGTAAGAAAAACGGTATTGTTACCTGGCAGCAATATCAGGCATTGTTTGGCCAAGCGACGGACGAACATCTGGCCCTGGGTGAAGCGTCTCCCAACTATATGTTTCATTGCCAGGCCGCCGCTGAACAAATCCAACGTCGTTTACCCAATGCTAAGCTCATTGCCATTTTGCGTAATCCGGTGCAGAGAGCCTGTTCTGACTATTTGATGAACAGGCGTGATGCCATTGGTAAGCAAACTCCCCTGGCAGAACAGGTACGTAGCCGTGGTGACTCGTCCTATGTGTTGTTAAAAGGCAAGTATTACGAGCAACTAAAGCACTTTTTTGAGGTGTTTGGCCGCACCCAGGTAGATGTTTTTCTCCATGATGAGCTACGCAGCGATTCCCAGGGCTTTATGCGGGCTATGTACCAATCGATTGGGGTGAGCACCGATTTCGTTGCCAATACGTCCAAAAAAGCGCAAACCGCTAAAGTACCTAAGAACCAAACCTTCAATCGGCTTTTAAAGACACAAAACCCGATCCGCACTGTTGCCACTGGCATTATGCAAATCGTACCGTCAGAACTCAGACATCAGCTTCGTGATCGGCTAATTTCCTTCAATTCTCAAGACAAAGGCCAGGCAAAATTCACCGAAGAAGATATCATTTTGCTCCAGCAATATTACCGCGAAGATATGCTTAAGCTTCAGGATCTGCTTCAGCGAGATTTATCTGCTTGGTTAAAGGATGTTAATGCCTAAAACGTAGGTCAGACTACTGATGGGCGCTGGCACCATTTCGCCCCGAAAATCGAGCAATTGCACAAGTAGTAGGTAGGCTATGGCCAGCAATAATGAAATTGCCCCCGTAATAATCGCAACAATTTTTGAACGATCCATATTAAACAAGGTAGTCTAACGTTTTGACATAGTGTGATCGACGATCAAAGCTTTGAAAGCCTAATTTCTAGGATATTTAGAAGCTATTGATGACATGTTCCTTTACACTATACCGACTAGACTATACGCGTGCAGCGCCCTGGGCGTGTTTTGAGATAATGGATACCGTTTTTCCCACTGATGATAACTCGTCTGCCATTGTGCATCGTCCGGTTATTGTTAAAACTCAGGATCTCAGTAAAACCTATCGCACAGGTTTTTGGCTCAATCAACAGGTCGCTTCTCTACGAAGCTGTTCTTTGGAAATTTATCAGGGGGAAACGTTTGGGTTGCTTGGTCCCAACGGTGCTGGTAAAACTACCTTACTTAAACTACTACTAGGCATTATCCGACCATCGTCAGGTAGCGCCCAGTTATTAAATCAACCGGCTGGCGATCAAAGTATCAAGCAACATATTGGCTATTTACCCGAAAATCCTTACTTTTATGATTACCTCACTGGCTGGGAGTTTTTAACATACTCTGCTGGTTTGTTTGATATTCCAGCCTCTATATATAAGGAACGAATTCCTACCCTTTTAGATATGGTTGGCCTATCGCGTCAGGCGGCCATTAAAAAACAGTTGCGCCAGTATTCCAAGGGAATGCTGCAACGGATTGGTATGGCTCAAGCATTAATTAATGATCCAGACATTATTTTCTTGGATGAACCCATGTCGGGATTAGACCCCACCGGTCGTTATCAGGTGCGAGAGGTGATTTTATCGCTAAAAGACCAGGGTAAAACTATTTTCTTTAACAGTCATGTCCTGGCAGATGTAGAGGTGATTTGCGATCGCATTGCTGTGCTTAACCAGGGCGAACTTATCTGTCAAGGTAGCCTCCATGATCTATTGGGCACCCCCGATGCTTATTTCGTTAAAGGTCAGGGGGGAAGCTTAGATGTACTCAAAAAATGGATCGATAATCTCACCTTCGAAGGTGGCTACTGGCAAGGTTATCTCCACGGCAATCCCCATGACTTTATGGGCAGCGTCCACTTGATGAATGGCCGATTAATTACCCTTGATCTGCGTCGGCTATCCCTCGAAGAATTCTTTATTGATCAAATCAATCAGCAGCAAACAATTGCAACCAAAAACTAACACCAACGTTGTTAATTAGCAGCGACTTAGGGACAGTTAACCTGGCGAGTGAACTGCCTATTGCCTAGCGAACTTTGTGAGCGAATCCCCATTGCCCTTAGCAAAAAATACTCAAATAGCCTTAGAGTATAAGACGCCTGTGTACTGACTTAAGCTCCGTTATGGTCGAAGTTTCTACCAATACATTTATAGATCGCTCCCATTGGGGCCGCATCCAGATCACTGGGGCCGATCGGCTACGCTTTCTCCATAACCAAACCACCAATGCGTTTGAGCTATTGACACCTGGTCAAGGCTGCGAAACCGTATTTGTTACCTCCACCGCCCGCACGTTAGATTTAGCCAGTGCCTATGTAGATGAGGACAACGTTTTATTAATGGTATCCCCCGGCATGGCATCAGAGCTAATTGCCTGGATGGACCGCTATATCTTTTTTGCCGACAAAGTTGCCTTGAGCGATCAAACTGATACTACGTTTGCGATTACCCTGCTGGGGCCTCATCCCGATCAGCTTTTAACTAAACTTGAGCTTCCTCAACCAAACAGTGATATCTGCAGTCACATCCATGCCAACTGGCCCATCGAGAATATCGACCTCCAAATCGTTAGAGAAACAGGCCTAGGCCTGCCTGGCTATACCCTTATCGGCCCTAGAGACCATGGCACAGCTCTAAAAAATTGGCTCATTGAACATCAGGTTACCACTCTATCTTCCCAAGCATGGGAAGCTCTGCGGATTCGCCAGGGTCGCCCTATGCCTGGCCATGAACTAACTGACAAAGATAACCCGCTAGAAGCGGGGCTATGGCATACCATTTCGTTTGAAAAGGGCTGTTATATCGGTCAGGAAACCATCGCTCGACTCAACACCTATCAGGGGGTTAAAAAACAACTTTGGGGCTTCAAACTTGGCAAACCAGTCAATGCCGATACCATCCTCAAACTTGAAGGGGCTCAGGTAGGTAAACTCACTAGCATCGCTACTGACGACACCGGCATTTGGGCTATAGGATACTTGCGTACTAAAGCTGGTGGCATAGGGCTAACCCTAAACGCTGAAAACACCACAGCTGAGGTTGTTGAGCTCCCATTTTTATCTCGTGGTTATCTAGAAAACAGCCAATCCTAAGGAACCTCGATATATCTCAATAGATAACAACGTTATTTTTTAATATTTTTTCAGGAATTTCTATTTTTAAGCAGAACAACTAATGGCTACAATATGAGTAAGCATAGGTTTTTAACTACAGGTATCGAAAGTTTTCTTGAGTTGAAAGACTTGCTCTGACATGGGTATTCTGAAAATACATTAAGCGATTCATGTCAGTCTGGTCTATCAACTTTCATATCTGTGGAAGTAGGCCAGCGTAACCAGGTTTGAAAAAATTTACTTCTGCTAAATGCCCCTATCTCAGGGTAGGGACATTCAGTTCGATATAAATGTGGCAATAACAAATCCTATTTAGAGGCTTAAATAACATGGCAACATCCCCTTGGAGACTACCGCTGGATCGAGCAGTTCGCTACGCTGTTAGCGATGCATTGGCGTCAGTTAAATCTCATGTGTACGATTTAGAGTACACTCAGCGCCGTTCCCCCCAGGAATTAATGACCTGGAATAATTATTTAGTTGACCTTAGAGCCTTACACCAGTTATTGCTCAACTTGCCTAGCTTAGAAACAGCCCAGTGGCTAACGGATAACCACGCCTATGGGGCTCCTACGTTTACGCCCTTTGTTCATGGCCTTACTGATGCTAGAACAAGTGTTCAACGTGTGTATAGCTGGCTGCTTTCCCTACCTCAGGAAACAACACCAGATAATATGCCTGAACTAGATGAAACATCTGTTTCATTAGAACAGCAGCAATATATTCATCAGATCTATCAAGCCTTAAACAAGCTTCAGCTGTTGCCTACCCCTGGTAGTGATGACTGGTACAACAAATATCAACCTACTGTCGAGAAGGTATTTACGCCAGTGACCATATCTCAGCATTCTTTGGAGCCAGTTGTTGCTTGATTTAACCCGGTTCAGTTTTGAACAGTGGTTGCCTCTATATATTTAACCCGGTTCAGTTTTTGAACGTTGGTTGCCTCTATATATATGTATGCTGAATCTTCTATAAAGGGAACTCCTATAAAGGCAGTTCCCTTTACTATTTTTAGGTGGGCGTTAAATTCTATTGCGTCCATCATTTTTCCTAGCGATGGTTCACTTCAGGGGTAAATGAATAATAAAGGTGGCCCCTGGCCCAGCAGCATCGTACAAAAGTTGGCCATGGTGTTTCTCAACAATGATTTGATAACTCAGGGCCATGCCTAAACCAGTTCCCTTACCAACGGGTTTGGTGCTGAAAAAGGGGTCAAAAATTTTCTCTTGAATATTCGCCGGAATCCCTGGACCATTGTCAGCAATTGTAATGGTGGCCCGATGATTGTCACAGTGAGTGGCAATATCAATCTTAGGCTCTTCAATCTTTGCCTCTTTTAAGGCGTCAATAGCATTGGACAAAATATTCATAAATACCTGATTAATCTGGCCAGCATAGCAAGCAACTTGGGGTAGTTCACCGTAAGATTTTGTTACTTGAATTTCAGCATTGTCGGCACTGGCTTTTAATCGATGGCCTAAGATAACCAGAGTGCTTTCTAACCCCGTATGTAGATCGATCTGCTTATACTCGGCTTCATCGGTACGTGAAAATGTACGTAATGACAGTACGATTTCCTTAATTCGTTTAGCGCCCATGCGCATTGACGACATGACCTTAGGCAAATCGTCTTTTAAGAACTCTAGTTCAATGCCATCCATACAGTCCTTTACTTCAGGGTTAGGTTTTGGATAACAGGTTTGATATACCGACACCAGGGTCAGTAAATCTTCCATATACTGTTGCGCGTATTCCAGATTGCCGTAGATAAAGCTAACTGGATTATTAATTTCATGGGCTACCCCCGCAACCAATACCCCAAGAGCTGACATTTTATCTGCGGTTAGCAATCGTGACTGTATGGCTCGTACGTCATTAAGTGCTTTTTCTAGCTCTTGGCTTCGTAGCTGTAGTGCTTGTTCAGATTGCTGTGCTTCTTGAACCGCTCTAGAGAGCAAAGACTCTGACATTTGGCGACTTTGGTGTAAGCGTTCAAGGTTTCGCTCCTGGCGTGCCAAGGTCTTTTTGAGCTTGCGATTTTCTTTGTCTAAGCTCTTGAGTTGTTCAGTTAGTTCCTTTTCCTTTGGGGGGACCTCTGTCACGGTTAATCTACTCCAAGCAATAGAGTTACTAACGTTTCTTGATGGTAAAAGGATTGCCCCTGCATCTTTAGGGGAGCGATTTCACCGTAGGCGTAAAAACCCATGATTGGAAGAGCAGGGTCTAGAAACTGTTTTCCTAAAGCATATTCTTCTTGGGCGCGCACACCCAAGATCCAGCGTCTGGCGGCACAGGATATTAGAAAGGCAACGGCTGGCTGTTGGCCAGGATAGTTATCTACAGCCTGTTGAATGGAAGATTTGGCGGCGGTAATGATCTGATCGTGGGTAGCGTAGGTAATCTGAACCTTGGCTTGTTCAGGTACTTCCCCCATGAAGTGAATGCTATTGGTATCGAGGTCCCATTGATTAGAAGCCCGCAGATAAAATTGGTCACTGTCCTTTTCAAATACGGCTAGGGGATATTCACCATAGATTGGCTGCTGGCCTGTATATTCTTGGAAAAACTGGACAGCGGGCTGATGGTCAATTTCGTGGACAATTTCTCTATTTGCTTTGGTCACAATGGCAGTTCGACTAAGGGGGTGCCAACCACTGGCAACACCGTGGGATAGTTTAAGGCTATCGCCACAAAATACCAAAATAGGCAGTCCATTGTGGACGACTTCTCCCTGGTAAAATTGCAAGGTTTTTTGAAACTGATACTGGTCCCCGGCCAATCCACCGATGATGGGTGTGTTAGGAGGTAGTTTTGATTGGAGTTGTCGCAGGGCAACTTCCGTTCCATCAGCGAGACCGTCAGGTAGGACGAGACAGAGTTTAATGGCTTGTAAATTGTTTAGCTTTAGGCTGTCGATGGCTTGATTTGCTGCTGCTTGCGCATCGTCAGACAATGTTTGGCCTAGACCGGCATGGATCGTTACTGTATCGGAGCAAAATAGGGTGAGGTGGATGGAGTCTTCTTGAAATCCCTGTACTGATGACATTTCTCCGTCAGTGGTACAGCCAATCAGCTGAATGTCAGGAAATGTGGTTTGGATGCGTTTGACTATCAACGGATAGTCGAAGTTCATGGCGGCAAATAGTAGACCCGCTTGGGGGAGTTGATTGCCTAGTTGGGATTGGCAATGATCTAAAATTTCTGCGATCGCATCCTCGGAGTCGACATCCGTGCTGTGTCCCACTATCGCCTTAAACATGTGTTTTTAAAAATTAGGTTTCCCATAAAGCTTTCCCGTAACGAGCCAATGGCAATGTGTATTTCTGAATGTGTTTCTAAATATTGGGGTAGATATTTAGCGCGCTCAGTATAATCCTTTATATCATCCCTAAAAAATGCGACGCTGATGGGCATTGCATCGTTGACTGCTATGCAGATTAATCCTGAAACAGGGTTTCTACGTTCCAGACTGTTAACTTATTTTGTCCAGTGTCTTTGCACCCACCCACTAAGCCTTTAAAGCCAGACAATAAACCGAATCCACCATCGGGTTACGGTCCTTTGCTGATAACAATGCTCATGTTTCTGGGCGTGATTGGGCTGCTGTTTTATGGAACGTCTCCAAGCTTTTATTGGCCGTATCGTTTCCCAAAACTATCGTTAAATCCATCTAAAATATTGCGTTTGGGGTCAGCCTCTTGGGTCAGTTCACCATTACCACTGGCTATGGAAGGAGGCGATCCATATATTCGTGCGTTAATGCGCACCATTTCAGCGAGTGAATCCAACATGGATAAGCCCTATCACTTACTTTACGGTGGTAAAACATTGAATGAACTCGATCGCCATCCAGATTCCTGTATACCCATCGAAACAGGGCCGAACCTTGGCGATTGCACCACAGCAGCAGGGCGCTATCAGTTTTTAACAACAACCTGGCTAACAAAGGCTCAAAGTTATCACCCTTATCCGCCTAGTTGGCTTGGGTTTTGGCAAAGCTATGATTTTTCTCCTGAGGCTCAGGATATTGTTGTCTATCGTTGGTTGTCAGATCCAGATGCCTGGGGAACAGATATTAGTCAGCAATTACAAAATGGGAAAATCACCCAGGTTTTAGAGCTACTCTCAGGAACTTGGACCAGCCTAGGATATGGCATTGAGACCAACTCAATGTCTAATCAGCTGCCTCAGATTTACAGCGATATGCTGGAAGAAGAACTGTCAGTTCCCTCTAATCCTGACCCTATCATTGATGGCCTTAAGTAGGCGTTTTCATACCGTAGAAAGTTGATGGCTTAAAGTAGTTGCGATCTCAGCCTTCACCTGCTCTCGTTTTCTATGAACCTGGCCGGTTTCTAACAGGGTTTGGGCCATTTGTAGGCCATCAGATAGACCAGGTACCACACCTGCACGCCAGAGATAAAAGCCCCCGTTCCAGATAGCAGAGCGGGTTAATTCTGTGGGTTCTCCATGAATCGCCTGCTCCAAGAGTCGGTCAAAATTTTCATCCAAGCCTGGATCCTGTCCGTCAAATCCATACTCTCTTGGATGCAGTAACAATCGTTCAAACACAGGTTCACCATCCTTGAGACTGCCCATCCCGATGATGGCTGTACGACTGCGGGGCAAATCGCAACTCCCTTCCACCCCCTTCACTGTTGTAAATTCGTTGGTTTGACGCAGCTGGTAGGTCTCTTGGGTACGGGTTTCTGTTGGCGGATGTACAAAACTACTGACCACATGTTTGGGCCCATCACAAGGGGCCCACATAAGTTCCACCGTAGCCAGTGTAGGACGTTTCCCAATTTGCTCTCGATAGGGCACTAGCTGATGAGCTGCTGGAAAATGTTGGGGAAGATAAACGAAGCCCACATGGGTCAGGTCAAATATTTGCTGAGTCTGCCGAAGCGTAAGCAGCTGCCACGCCACCCCTAGGCTTTGCCAAACATCAACCAGGGGGAGTCCCATTTTTGTGGGCATGCGTTCTCCACCATGCAAAATAGCAGGAACCCCAGCCGTGGCAAGAATAAGGGCCGTAATGGGTGTAACAGGTGCGTTGCGTTGACGACCATCGTAAGGGGCATTAAGCACCATCGTTCGATAATCAGTTTGGGGCACCGTTAATTGCCCTCCCATTTGTTCGTAGCAATCTAACATGCCAGCTAGCTCTGGAATTGTCGGACGCTTAATTCGCTGAGCAATCATAAATGCTCCAATTTGAGCAGGAGTTGCTGTCTGTTCTAACATCATGCGAGTCGCAAGAGCGGATTCTGCTCGACTAAGATGCTTGGACGTATGGGTGCCGCTACCGACTTTTTTCAAGAGTTCACGAAAAGCGCTGCTCATGATGAGACTGGGGATGGAATGAGATGCTGGAGAGACTTGCCCGGTCTAACTGATTGAATTTGGAGGAACCTGTTTAAGGCTGGCTAATTTAAGGTCATCAGTGCGGGCAATTCATTGATGTGACTAAAGCTATCGTCGGCTAAATGCTGTACCAGATCGCAAAATTGTCTTACGGGGGGTAAGCGCAGACGATCTTGAGTAGTAACCATAACCACTTTACGAGTAAGCACAGGAGCAGCCGTAATGCGTACGGCCAGACCAGGATCGCGACGACTCTCTGCTAAGGCAGACTGGGGTAATAGGGCAATCATTTTTCCCTGACGTACAACACCACGAAATGCGTCGAGGGTATTGAGCTCTAACGCCATTTTTAATTCTGTTTCGGGTATCTGAGATTGGACCAATCGCTGCATGCCATAGCCATCTTTAAAGACTACGTGGGGATAACGCGCAATTTCAGACCAGGGTGCAGGACTGTAGCTGGCTAAGGGATGATCGGCTGCCATTAGAACTTCCACATGATCCTCATAGAGAGGGGTAACTGCCATCTCTTGGGAATTGGTCAGCATGGGGTTATGCATGACAATGGCAATATCAACCAGGCCATCTCGCAGCACTTTTAGGGATCGATCGCTACCTAAGGCTGTGACTCGCAGCTGCACCTTAGGGTAGCGCTGGCAAAACTGAGTAATAATAGGCGGCAGAAAGTGAGAACAAACAGATTGAATCCCTGCGACACAAAGTTCTGGCTGTCGACCTTCTAGCAAATCAGTGATTTCGTTGGTAGCCTGCTTCCACTCCTGACAAATCCGACGTGCTCTGGGCAATAACCGTTCGCCGCCAATGGTGAGCTTAGCCTGGGCAGTTCGATGAAATATGGGCATACCCAAATCATCTTCAAGACCGCGAATTTGTCGACTGACCGTCGATTGGGTAATACCACACCGACGAGCGGCTGCCTGAAAGCTACCTGTTTCGGCAATAGCTAGGAATGCTTGTAGCTGCTCTATGCGCATAAGTTGAGGGAGAATAACGGAGGCTAGGGTCTAGACAAAAACGCCCGTCGGCGAAATATAGTTACCTAACACTCTAGGGAGCATCACCATTAGATTTAGTACGTCTGGCTACCGGCCATAGGCCAACTAAGCAAACTATTGTTAAAGAATTCTGAAAACACGTTAGAACAATGTTTTCAAAATCAATGGTGAAATCATGTATTCCCAGACCATTTACCCACGTTCTTGAAAAAATAGCGGTCAAAAAATTAGTAATTAAAAATGCTTAAAATTATTGAAGTTATAGTTGCGACCCGTACACACCCTCTCTAATAATTAAAAGGCATTTCATAGGAAGGGGCATAGAGCCCTATGGTACATCTTAACGTTGTCTTAATTTCAACTGTTTTTGAATGGTTTGATCTGGCTTTTAGATAGATGGTGCCTACCAAAAGTTTAGGATATCGGTTAGGTCATCAGACAAACCATTAATGTAGTCGGTCACGCGGCTCAAATTATCTTCAGGGTCTAATTGTTTTAATGCTGCAATGGCATGGATAGGAATGGTTTCTGCTGGGTGATTTAGCAAAGGCATTAACGCATCAAAGGCTTGGGGTTGCTTTAGATTTGCTAACGCCATAATGAGCACTTGAATCACAGAGATCGGAAGCTGCTCCTCTAAATGATGGATAAGCACATCAGTGGCTTGATTAGCCAGTAAACTACGTCGCAGATCGCCCAGTACTCGAATAATTGTTATCTGGAGTTTGGCTCTTTCTTGGGCCGTTAAGCCTTGAGGGGCGTTTTGGGTATTGGCGTCACCATCACGACAACAGGTTAGGGTGTCAGTCAATACTGTAAATGCTTTATTGACGGTGCCATTGGCAGTGGTTGTTTGGCCATGAACTGACGCGAAATCGCAATACCACCCTAAAGCTCTTACCGTGTCAATACGCAATGCCATGGGCGTATGTTCTGACAAAAGAACGCTTTTCAGGCTAGTGATCGTATCATCAGCCCCTAAACGCCCCAATGCTAAAGCAGCCTGACAACTAACCGCGACATCAATATCCCAGAGGAGGGGCTGTAGCTGCTGACTCAGCTGATAGGATTCTTGTAAATCTCGACGACGCCCCAGGGCCATGACGGCGACTTTTCGTACTGCTGCCGACAAGTCTTTTAGAGCAGCTAATAAAACAGGGGTAACCGTACTGCTGTGGAAACTGCCAAGGGCATCAACAGCATAATAACGAACCATAGCGTCATTATCGTTGGCAACCCTAACCATGGCAGGGATTATGCCGCTGGAACGCACTCGATTAAGGGCTTTGGCAGCCAGTAGGCGTCGCTGTGGATCTTCTAATAATTGACTTAGAACATCAATGGCCGATGTCCCCATGGCGGCTAATGTTTCTATAACGAATGCGCTTAACTCTGCAGCTTGTTCACTGGTCCGGTTGGCATAGCATGAGGCGTCATTATTAACTTGTGTAGCCAGGGCGGCAATCACCTCCGGCTCACCAGGAAAATTGCCTAAGGCCCGAATTGTAAACCAGTGGGTTTCAGCGTCTGCGGTGGGGTCATCGAGTAGCTCTAACAGGGGTGCGATCGCACTATCCCCCTCTTTTACAATTAGCTTTGAGCTATTCCATTTCTGCTTAAAGTCACCCGTTTTGAAACGCTGCCAGTGATCCACTCGATTTTGTAAGTTTGAGGGTTCCACTCCACTAAGGCACCTTGATGGCGGCATACAGGATCTCCACGGACGTCTCAACCTATTATTCCGTGAAAATGATCAGCTATGGACAACGCCCATGCACAGGCTAGCGCTTGAGATGCAACTATTGCATTGCCCATGGGTAAAACCAAAATTTAACAACTATGAGCGTGCCTAAATTTAGGTCATTAACTGCGATCATCAATCCATATTTATATCGTCTTCCATCTGGCTCTACTTCGCAAATAGGCTGACCATAAACGCCCTACAAGGGCAGATTATTGGCGTCACTAAAAATATATTGCATTAAGATTATGCAAAAAACGCAATTTTCCTCACAAAAGACCATCGAAAGGTAACGTTGTATACAAAAAAATAAGGTTTTTCTCAATATTCTTGGTTTAACTCGATAGCAAGCGAGCTAAATGAACTCCTGAAGCGGTTCCTTATAAGTGTGTCTAGCGGGGCAGGGTCATAGGTTCTTGAGAATCTTCGACTTTTGCTCCCGTTTTTTTTGCTCTATCTAGACTTATGAACTGCTGAAGGTTGCACCCTTGGTGATTGTGCCAGAGGTGCTTTCTGTTGAATAGGTTGGGAGTGCTGCTGTGGTCACCACATCCGCTACTGAGAAAAAGGTAAAACTCAATAAGTTTGAGAAATATAAGGCCGCAAAAGACGGCTTGGCAGTTAAGGACGAACTGCAAAAGTTTGCCGAAATGGGTTGGGAGGCCGTTGATGAAACTGACTTAACCCAGCGTCTCAAGTGGTTAGGAATTTTCTTCCGGCCCGTGACTCCTGGCAAGTTCATGCTGCGTTTACGCATGCCCCATGGGCTGATTTCATCCCAGCAAATGCGGGTTCTTGCCGAGGTCGTTCAGCGATACGGAGACGATGGCAGTGCCGACATTACTACCCGGCAAAATTTACAACTACGTGGTGTTCACTTAGAAGATATTCCTGATATTTTCTCTAAGATGCACGCTGTCGGTCTGACTTCAATGCAGTCAGGCATGGATAATGTTCGCAATATTACGGGCTCGCCAGTTGCTGGCCTTGATGGAAATGAACTGATCGATACAAGGGAGTTGGTTCAGGCTGTTCAGGATATGATTACCAACAGCGGTGAGGGTAATTATGATTTCACCAACTTACCGCGAAAGTTCAATATTGCCCTGGAAGGCAGTACCGACAATTCTGTTCACGCAGAAATTAACGATATCGCCTTTGTTCCTGCTTACAAAGATGGCAGCATTGGTTTCAACGTCCTGGTCGGTGGATTCTTTTCTTCTACGCGATGTGCAGCTGCTATCCCCTTAGGTGTATGGGTTCCACCGGAAAAAGAAGATGTGGTGGAGCTGTGCCGAGCCATCCTTACGGTCTATCGAGATAATGGCTCTCGTGGCAATCGTCAAAAGACACGTATGATGTGGCTGATTGATGATTGGGGCATGGAGAAGTTCCGAGCCGAAGTTGAGAAAAGTGTTGGCAAACCTCTGGCTGAAGCGGCCCCTGAAGATGCCTTAGATTCTGAGAAAAGAGATCACGTGGGTGTCTTTCCACAGAAGCAGGAAGGCTTTAATTACATTGGTTTACATGTTCCAGTGGGACGTCTACAGGCAGAACAGATGCTTGACTTAGCTCGGGTAGCTGAAGTCTATGGAAGTGGTGACCTACGTCTTACCGTTGAGCAGAACGTCATTGTTGCCAATGTGCCTGACAATCGCCTAGCTGTCTTTTTAGCTGAGCCCATTGTCCAGACCTTCCCGATTCAACCCTCCGCGTTAGTTCGTTCCCTGGTGTCTTGTACGGGGGCTCAGTTCTGTAACTTTGCCCTGGTGGAAACCAAGATGCAGTCCCTGGCCCTGGCTCGAAAGTTAGACTCAGAGCTAGATGTTCCAGAGCCTGTACGTATGCACTGGACCGGCTGTCCTAACTCTTGCGGTCAACCCCAGGTGGCGCAGATTGGCATGATGGGTACTAAGGCCCGCAAAAATGGCAAAATGGTGCCTGCCGTTGATATTTATATGGGCGGTACCGTTGGTAAAGATGCTCATTTAGGTGAGCGGGTCATGCAAAAAGTCCCCTGTGATGAACTTCCTGTTGTTGTTCGTAATCTGCTGACGGAAAAATTTGGTGCAACTCTAAAGCCAGGCGTGGTTATTGAGGCACCTGTCGAAACCCCAGAAACCCCTGCTGAGGCACCTAAAGCCAAGAAACCTGCCGTTGTTATCTTTTCTAAATCTGGTAAGGAGATTAACTGTGACGACAGTCAGCCAATTCTTGCGATCGCAGAAGATGCAGGTATCGAGATCGAAAGCAGTTGTCAATCAGGCTCTTGTGGCACCTGTAAGTTATCCCTGCTCGAAGGCAAGGTCCGTTACGAAGGTGATCCAGCCGCTTTAGAGGCTGGTGAGACAGGCGCAATCTTAACCTGTATTGCTCATCCAGAAGGGCGTCTAGTCATTGATGCCTAAGGCATTTTGCTGTCCATTGACGACACAATATACTTGCAACTGTCCTCGGTCGGGTTTTCTGCCGAGGATTTTTTTGTTCGTTGGGGAGGAACAACATTTGCACTCGTTGGGGAGGAACAACAAACGTTGAAAGCCTGTCTAATGCAATTAACGCATTTTTGTATGCGTAAAAGTAATAGGTTTATGGGTGTAGTTAGAAATGTTACAGAAATGCCCTGGATGCCATGGGCATTATTTAAGTAATCAAGTGGATTTTTTAATTAATGGATAACCTGAAATCTTTGATCCTTCCTGCTTTTCTAGGTTTAACTGCAGGTATGGCCCATGGCATTGTTTCTCACCAAGTTGGGTTGCCCATGTCTTTAACCGAGCAACTGCTAAGTCCTTTTGTTGCATCGGAATCCGTTAGCTATTCCTTCCAAGACTAAATTTCGTAAACAGTATTGTTTGCTACAGAATAATTATGAGATGCTTGGACTGACGTTATAGTTCAGGGTTATTATTATGGCTTCTCAAACCCGTGCCATGTCTACTCAGGTGTCTAACCTGGATAGAACCTTAGCTGCCAGCCTAGCTGCGTTTTCCATGTTTGTTGTTGGCTACACTGCTGTTCGAGTTTATTTGGCTCAGCCCGCTACAGATGCAACTGTAACTACCGTGACGCCTCATCAGGCCACACTATGGTCTGGGTTAGGCCGATAGTAGTTAGATAGGCTGCTGGTCGTTAGCTATACAGGCTAACGATTCCGCCTATAGTTTTCATTTTTGCTAATACGCTTAAAAGCCTGACTTTTCACTCGGTAAAGTCAGGCTTTTAAAATAAAAATCATCCTGATTAGGGAACACTATTGTCATTAGCAAAGACATATCAAATAAGCCCAATATGGCTATAAACCGCCCTCACTTCAGGTTTTTGGCCCTCTTCATGCAAAAAACAAACTATCACATGCAAAAAAGGGATTACTTTACATTAACGGTATCGTAAAGCACATTTTTCCTGATTGCTCACCGATAATGTAACGCTATGGTGATTACATCCTAATTTTGCTCATTTAATTCAGTGTCAATTAAACAATTGCTAGAAGCATTTTATGTTGATAGTTTTTGTTCTTTTTTGATGCGACTAATCGATGAAATTAGATAGTAATTACTGTTGATCTGTTGTGTCGCGTTGTCTGTTGTCCTTTAAGGATTCCATCGCATCGACGATTTTGTTCTACAAAAGCAGCAGTACAAAATCTGCCCGTAAGCAGATTTTAGAAGGAAAGTGAAATGTTTGTCTGTCCAGGAGAATAGCTCTGATGCTCGGAGAGATGTGGTCCTTTAGGGGACGTTATAAAATCCTCCATATGACTTGGTTTGCCTTTTTCCTGTCGTTTGTAGTCTGGTTTAACCTGGCACCTTTGGCGACAGCTATTAAGGCGGATTTTGGTTTAGAGGTGGGTCAGATTCGTACCATTGCGATCTGTAACGTAGCTCTTACTGTTCCAGCACGTATCATCATCGGTATGTTGTTGGATAAATATGGTCCTCGGTTGACCTATTCACTGTTGCTTATCTATGCAGCAGTCCCTTGTGTTATTTTTGCCTCTGCCCAAACATTCAACCAGCTGGTGATTGGTCGCCTGTTGATGGGTATTGTCGGTGCTGGTTTCGTAATCGGTATTCGCATGACGGCAGAATGGTTTCCCCCCAAAGAGATTGGTCTTGCTGAAGGCATCTACGGCGGCTGGGGTAACTTTGGTTCAGCGTTCTCTGCCTTTACCTTGGTTGGTTTGGCAGCCGCTCTAAACTTTATCCCCGGTGCTTTCCAAGTTCCCGACGGTGGTCCTTTGCTCAACTGGCGCTTTGTAATTGCTGCCACTGGTATCATCGCCGCTCTTTACGGGTGCTTGTACTATTTCAGTGTGGAAGATACGCCTCCTGGCAAGGTTTATCAGCGTCCTGCTAGTACTCGTGGTATGGAAGTTACTACCGTGAGTGACTTCTGGGGCTTGATGCTTATGAACCTACCTTTGACAGGCATTCTAATTGTTCTAGCCTGGCGTCTTAAGAAGGTTGGTTTTCTTAATGGCGGCACATTCGGTCTTGCGATCGCAGTTCTCATTGGTCTGTATCTGTTCCAGGCATTTAACTGCTGGGCTGTTAACAAAGACCTGTTGTCTGGTGCCAAGCGTTATCCTGCCGAAGACCGTTATAAGTTCAAGCAAGTGGCTATTCTTGAGCTCACTTACATTGTGAACTTTGGTTCTGAGCTAGCCGTAGTATCCATGCTACCTGCCTTCTTTGAAGGTACGTTTGGTCTAACTAAGGCAATGGCCGGTATGCTGGCTGCAAGCTACGCCTTTATGAATCTGTTCGCTCGTCCTAGCGGTGGTTTGATTTCTGACAAGCTGGGCAGTCGTAAGACAACTATGGGTGTTTTAACCCTGTTTATGGGACTTGGCTACCTGGTAATGAGTAGCATTCCTAGCATTCGCGATGCCCTGGGCGGCGGCGGTGCATTCATGGTTGGTCTAGCCGTTATCTTGACCATGGCTTGTTCCTTCTTTGTACAGGCTGGTGAAGGGTCTACGTTTGCCATTGTGCCCCTCGTAAAGCGCCGTGTAACGGGCCAGGTCGCTGGTAATGTGGGTGCTTACGGTAACGTCGGTGCAGTTGCTTACCTGACACTTTATAGTCTGCTACCTGAAGGCGATATCGGTAACGTCATCTTCTTCCAAACCCTGGGTGTGGCAGCGATTGTTGTTGCCTTCCTGTGCTTCTTCATCCTTGAAGAGCCCAAGGGTTCCTTTGCTGAAGCCCATGAAGGTGAGGACGCCTCCGTTCCCGATGGTTCTTACGTTGGCTAACGCCAGCATCATACTCGTTTCAGCGAGTATGACAGCGTCTCTACCAGTTGTTGTTATTTCAATTGCTAGTGGCAACCGGTGATGACAGCAATGTCAACTCAACAGATTGGGGGGCGGTAGCGCTCCCCTTTTCTGTATAAAAGAGATACTTTATAAAGTTTACTGTTGGTATTGAGGCATTATATAGATTGTCTTTGTAGGATAGATGGTAGTTGATTTAGAAGTTTCTATTTAAGGCGCTTCACTGCATTAGACTCATGTGGCTAGCAATGCTTGTTAAACCATGTTGATTAAACAGATATGTTCAAAATCTAATTTTTAAGTCGATCTAACTTTAAATTGATATAAAACAGATTTCTTGTGGATGGAGGATGCAATCTATGGTTGATGGAGCAAAAACACTATGCCCATACTGTGGTGTAGGCTGTGGCCTTGAAGTCCTACCTCCAGCGTTACCTGGTCGCCCAATCAATCGTGATGAGCAAGGCAATCCGGTGTGGCAGGCCCGGGGAGATCGTAGCCATCCATCCAGTAAAGGACAGGTATGCATCAAAGGAGGAACCATTGGTGATTCCCTTGATAAAGGTAGGTTGCTCCACCCAATGATGAGGGACGCTCTCGATCAGCCATTTCAGCGAGTTTCCTGGGATCAAGCTCTGGAGAGAATTACGAATGAAATCCGCAAGACATTAGCAGACCAAGGTCCTAGTGGTATTGCCATGTATGGCTCAGGGCAGTTTCAGACAGAAGATTATTACACTGCCCAAAAGTTGTTGAAGGGCTGTTTGGGTACCAACAACTTTGATGCCAACTCTCGTCTATGCATGTCCTCAGCCGTGGCTGGATATATCCAAAGCTTTGGCTCTGATGGCCCTCCCTGTTGTTATGACGATCTAGAGCAAACCGACTGTGCGTTTTTAATTGGTACCAACACTGCTGATTGCCATCCCATTGTGTTTAATCGTCTGAAAAAGTACCATAAAAAAAATCGCAAAGTAAAAATGATTGTGGTTGATCCCCGCCATACCGATACGGCCAAGGCGGCGGATTTGCATTTGGCGATCAAACCAGGGACCGATATTGCGTTATTAAACGGCATTGCCTATCTACTGCTTAAAAATGGCTGGATTGATCCGGGATTTATCGATTCTTGTACCGATGGCTTTAGTGACTACACCCAGGTGATTAAGAGCTATCCACCGGATCGGGTAACTGAAATTTGTGGCATTACCCTCAGCGAACTGGCGAAAGCTGCCGAGTGGTGGGGAAAATCGGAGCGAGTGCTATCTCTTTGGTCCATGGGCGTTAATCAGTCCACTGAGGGAACCGCTAAGTGCCGCACGATTATTAATCTGCATCTGATGACGGGCAATATTGGTAAGCCTGGTGCTGGCCCATTTTCTCTCACAGGTCAGCCTAACGCCATGGGGGGACGTGAGGCTGGCGGCTTGGCGCATATTTTACCCGGCTACCGACTGGTTAAAAAAGCAGAACATCGTCAGGCCGTGGAAAATGTATGGCAGTTGCCTGAGGGCAGTATTTCCCCAGTGCCGGGTTTGGCTGCCTGGGATATGATGCTGGCTTTAGAGCAGGGAGACATTGGTGTTTTTTGGGTGGCAGCCACGAACCCAGCCGTAAGTATGCCAGATATTAAGCGTACCCAGGCGGCGCTGAGAAAATCGGCCTTTACGATTTGTCAGGATGCCTACTATCCTACGGAAACGGCGGCCTTTGCCCATGTGGTATTGCCCGCCACACAGTGGGGGGAAAAAGCTGGTGCGATGACAAATTCGGAGCGTGTCGTGACGTACTGTCCAGCGTTTCGAAACCCGGTCGGTGAAGCCAGGGCGGATTGGGAAATTTTTGCTGAGGTGGGCCGTCGTTTAGGGTTTGAAAAGCAATTTGCCCAGCGGACATCGGCTGAAGTGTATGACGAATTTATTTCGTTAACGGCAGGTCGCTTATGCGATGCGACGGGGCTAAGCCATGAGCGGTTGGCTCAGGGACCGGTTCAGTGGCCTTGCCCAGCTGGTGAAAGTGATGAAGTTGCTTACAACAAACACGATAAGCGACTCTACACGAACTATCAATTTGCGACGCCAAACAAGAAGGCGAAGTTTTGTGCGTTCCATATTAAGGGTTTAGCTGAGCCACCGGATGAGAACTATCCGTTTGTGCTGACGACGGGGCGTCTGTATGGGCATTGGCATACGCAAAGCCGCACAGGGCGGATTGAGCGCATTACGAAAAAATACCCGGAACCGCTGCTGGAAATAAACCCCAAGGACGCTCAGCTGTTGGAAATTCAGTCAGACGAATGGGTAGAAGTGAGGTCTCAACGTAGCTTTGTCCAACTTAAAGTTCTCGTTACTCAAAACATTACCCGAGGCACGGTGTTTATGCCCATGCATTGGGGTTTCCTTTGGGGAGACAATATGGAAGTCAATGCGTTGACTCATCCAGAAGTGTGTCCGATTTCGCTAGAACCAGAGCTTAAGGCTTGTGCGGTGCAAGTGACTCCTATTGCAGCTCCACAGGCTGATGATGAGGCTACGGTAAAAACGCGGTTTGAGGCTGTTCAGAAACTGACTATGCGCACCGAGGTGACGGTTTAGTGTAACGGTTGACGTTGTTGGGGCCCGATCAACTCAATCTAATCTACGGTGGGCGATGGCATGGGTTTAATTTAACTGCGTCAATCTCACATGATTGATATGCCAGAATGTGGCTTGTTATAGTGTTGTGTACATGTAAAATAGCCAGTCTCTCTTTTCCCAGGTTTATCAAAAAAATCGATTTTTTACACTCCTTTTGCAGTGTCTTTACAGTTAAAATTATCAATTCTGTGTCGATGCTGATTAAAAGTGTTGACTAGCGTTTAAAGTCTTTACTTGTAAGGCATTTGGCCCTCTAGGATAGGCAAAAAACAACTCCGTATTCCCCGGTGGAAAACAGGGTTTGCAGGTATTGTTCAATACATACCTGTTGTATCATCCGTGGATTGTCATAATTTTAGATGCTAGTTTTCAGGAAAATACCGTCATAGTATTGGAAATATAGCTAAATTCCTGAATAGTCGATTAAACTATGTCCCAGCATCCTTCGGAGTTAACCTTTCGCTTTCAATATGTGAATCATGTAGGTAAATCTAAAGGCTTGTGGACTGGCCCTGGCACACTCACCGAAGATGCAATTCAGCTTGAAAATAATAGTCTAAGTTACGAGGCAATACGGCACAGCACATGCCGTGATCGTCGTCTGATTCTAACGCTTAATCCTCAAGATGTTGAAAGCTCAGACATTCGAAAACACCTGATTAATAACAACGGGTTAATTTTAGACATTACTAGAGCAAAAGCTACTGACCTAGAACTTTTTATTGATCGAATTAGTTCTCGATATCTAGCCGACAGGCACCGAAAAGAGCTTGAGCTAGCCGGTAAAGGGCGAGAGTTTCGCAGTGTTACCTGTCCCCATTGCGATGCCACTGTTGATGTGTCGTTGTTAAATAAAACTCCTTATACCTACTGTCGATTTTGCGACACTATTTTTCAAGAAAATGGCAATCTGCAAACGGTTGGTAGAGACTATCGGCTTTGTGATGAATGCGGCTGGTTTGGCCATGTGCAAGGTTATACAGAGGTTTATTTTTACTTTCTGTTGATTGTCTATGGTTTTTCTTGGAAACGACGTCACCTGTGCGACAACTGCGTTAACTATGTGTTTTGGAAAGTGTTGCTAAAGAATTTACTTTTTGTGTTAGGCATTTTCCCCGCCCTATGGATGAAACTTCGATCGTTGTGGGGACATGGTCAGCAATTGCAAAATCTTGCTAAAGCCAATGCCCTGGGAAAAAAAAGGAAAAAATGATCAAGCAGAGGTCATTTATGCTGAACTCCATGACCATTATCCAAAACATCCAGGGCTGCTTTTAAATCAAGGCTTTGGTTATCTACAATCAGGCGATCGTCAAAGAGCATGGCATTTTCTTGAAGCAACGCTGCGCAGCTGTAGTAATTATGGTCCAGCGGTTAGAATAATGAACCGACTCCAAGATGTAAAGTCTCAATCATCTTAGGGGTGTAGTCTCTGTCGGGTTAGTCAACACCCTTGATATCTCTGAAAACCTGTAGTGGTAAAAGCTAATGGGCTGGCAAGTAATAGCCTATGGGTTTGGCTATGGTTTGCTACCATAGCCTGATGTTGGCTTAATGCCTGTGGGCATCGTGATTGTGTTTTCTAAAACTTGTCAACAAGGTTTAATAACACTGCTTTTTTGTTGTGGTAGCTGGTTGGCCATAGTACCAGCAAAGGCAGATACGGCAGATGTTGTAGATCTGACGCGGAATGGTACTCGACCAATTCTGCAATTGCCTGCGGCAACGGCAACAGCCCGAGACGCCTATGTTCAAGAACAGCGATCGCAAATCCACCCCCATAACTACAGTCAACTCCGCTATCCCTTCACCCCAGACCACCAGACCCACTGGCAAAACCTACTTTGGTCCACCGGGCTTCTAGAACCTCGGGCCGCCCACGTTGATGAAGCGATTGCCCACCTAATTAACCAGGGCAACCGGTCCCGGCTTTCTTCTGATCAGCGCCACACGGTTGAGATGGCACTACAAGTTGGTACTCAGCTTTACGTCAGTGACCCCGCTGCTCAGCCAACCGTTAAACAGGCCTTGTTAGCCGTGTTGGACCGAGGGCAACACACCAAGTGGGTGGCCATGGCCCTGTCTGCCATGGCCCAGGTAGAACCAGAACCTCAGCAAAGATTAGGGCTCAGCGATCGCATCCGCCAACGCTTCCCAAACTGGCATCAAGATCTGTATCTGAGAACAACGCTGCATGACATTGCTGCCCTGGACCATCCGCCGCCAATGCCGTCCCTGCAGGAGCTGCTAGATTGGTCCATTGCGCCTGACCAGCTGCACCTCTATGTTCTGTGTTCAACCGATCGGGGTGACCTTTGCCAGATGGTACTCAAAGATCGCCAGGGCAATTTTGTTCGCGAAGACGGTGGTCAGCCATGGTCCGTGCCCTTGGGGTTGAGAACGCTCCATACCGGCCTTTCCTGGAACTTTACCCGAGGTGAAACACCCCAGGGCATTTACCGCATCGAAGGCACCATACCCCAGCCGGATACGGACTACTTCCGCCCCTATGGTCAATTCGCCCTGGTGCAGCTGTTTATTCCCCATGAACCAGGGGTACAGGCGTTTGTGCCAGGGGGCACTCAGTCTAAAACAGCACAAACCCCCTGGAGTGGTGGATTAGCCGCTTATCAATCTCTATTACCCCCAGCCTGGCGTAATTATTTACCCATTCAGCAAACCTATTGGGCCGGCAAAGCTGGGCGTAATTATTTTCGCATCCATGGCACGGGGGAAGACCCAGCGTTTTTTGCCAACAGTCGTCACTATCCAGCTAGTGAAGGCTGGAACCCTACCATCGGCTGTCTGTCTGCCATTGAGATTTACGATCACCAGGGCCAACTCCAGCGAGCCGATATGCCCAAAATTTTGGCTGCTTTGACTGCTATTGGTGGCGAAGAGTTCTCTGGCTATCTGGTTGTTGTTGATGTTCCAGAGAATGAAAGCTTTGATTTAGACGCATACCTCCTGGCTCAGCAAGAGGAAATTCAGAGATAAAATCGCTGTTAATCCAATATTTGTTAAGGAATCAGAATTAAACAATTTTTCAAATTAGCCATGGCTCGGTACGAAACTACTGGGATCAGGGATCACGCACTACCGGTAGGCGTAATCCCTGATCCCAGGTCCCTAATGTCTAGCAAGCCCTAATGTTGAGTTTTGAGATTTCCTGAAAAGACAACCCTAGACTGTGGGAAGCATCTAGACTCTAGGTTCCAGACCAAAACACATTATGTTTCGACGCCTGCTATCGCTCGTTGTTATTCCTTTAGTCGCTATGCCTGTCTCTGCCCAAACTCAGTCGGTATCCACCTGGCAAAATCCGCCTGAACCGATTGTGTCAATGTTGGATATCGACCCTTTGCCAGCGGTCTCCATTTCACCCGATAGTCAATGGCTAGTAGAGCTAGAGCGACGAACGTTTTTACCCATGGCAGAGCTGTCTGAACCCTGGGTTGCGATCGCAGGTACCAAACTTAACCCCAACACTTGGGGCCCCGCCCAGGAAGGCTCCTACAAAGGCATGACCATTCGCCCTCTGGGGGCGTTAGACAGTACCCCCATCCATCTACCACCGGATGCCCGATTGCGAAACCTGCGCTGGTCCTACGATAATCGCTACATGGCCTTTACCCTGACCCAGGCAGATGGCATTGAACTATGGGTGTTAGATGTGGCAAATGCCAAGGCCAGACCCCTGAGCGGTCCGATTCTTAATGGTGTCTACAACAGTCCCTGCCGCTGGTTACCAGGGGATGACGGTTTAATTTGCAAGGTGCGACCCCAAGCCCTAGGTCAACCGCCCACCGAACCTGTAGTGCCTGTGGGACCCGTGATTGAAAGTAGCCAGGGACGGGTAGCCGCTACGCGCACCTATACCAATTTGTTGCAAACCCCCCATGATGAAAACCTGCTCGACTATTATTTCTCAGCCCAGCTGGCCCACATTAGCTTAGATGGAAACATTACTCTTTTGGATGAGCCCGGTCTCATTCGCAATGTGACTGTTTCCCCCGACGGTCAGTGGCTGTTACGGTCTACGGTCCATCGACCCTTTTCTTATCAGGTGCCTCTTTCCCGATTTCCCGTCCGCTATGAGGTGCTTAATCGTCAAGGTGAGGTGGTGCATGAACTGGTGGACTTACCCCTGGCTGATGATATTCCCATTGCGTTTGACTCTGTTCGTAAGGGTAAACGTAGTATTGGCTGGCGCCCTGATCAGCCTGCCAGCTTGTATTGGGTAGAAGCCTTAGATGGTGGTGATGCTAGTATGCCAGCAGACCATCGTGATGCGCTCTATACATTGGCCGCTCCCTTTGATAAAGCAGCGACGGAGTTATGGCGTTCCACCCTACGATATCGCGGTGTTACCTGGAGTCAGGATAACTTGGCCATCGCAACAGAAGCCTGGTATGACAATCGTCAATTAAAACGTTGGTTAATTAATCCTGCAGACCCCAAGGCAGAATCGATTTTACTCGATGAAAGAGACTTTCAAGATGCCTATGCAAATCCGGGGAGTCCAGTAACAATGCCTGGGCCTTATGGGCGTTCGGTCTTGATGCTGAGTGAAGATACTAAGAGTATCTATCTCAATGGCAGTGGTGCTTCACCAGAAGGTGTATTTCCCTTTTTAGATCGTTTAGATCTGACAAGTTTAGAAACAGAGCGCCTGTGGCAAGCAGACGGAGAAATCTTTAGTCGCACCACCCGGCTACTAGATAATAATGCTCAAAATATAATTGTTCGAAGAGAGTCCCAAACAAGTCCTGGTAATTATTATCAGCTTGACTTGTCTAATGGTAAAGAGACTCCTTTAACCGAATTTTCAGATCCCCTGACCTGGTATGCCGATGTGCAAAAAGAGATTGTACGCTATCCCCGTGCGGATGGGGTAACACTAACGGCCACCCTGTACCTACCCCCAGGATATGATGCCACCACTGATGGCCCCTTACCTACGGTTTTTTGGGTGTACCCACGAGAGTTTAAAGATCGCAAGGTTGCTAGCCAAAACACGCGTTCCGAATATACGTTTACTCGACCTGGAGGCAGCTCAGTTTTATTTTTGTTAACCCAGGGCTATGCCGTACTCAGTGGCCCTACTATGCCAATTGTGGGTGAAGGTGAGGAAGAACCGAACGATACCTATGTTGAACAACTGGTATCTAGTGCTGAGGCGGCGGTTAATTTCCTGGTAGAGCGGGGGGTAAGTGACGGCAACCGTCTTGCCATTGGTGGGCATTCCTATGGTGCGTTTACCGCCGCTAATTTGTTAGCTCACAGTGATTTGTTTCAGGCTGGCATCGCCCGCAGTGGGGCCTATAATCGCACCCTTACACCCTTTGGCTTTCAAGGAGAACAGCGAAACTTTTGGGAGACACCGGAAACGTATCTGACCATGTCTCCCTTTGTTTCTGCTGAGAAAATTAACGAGCCACTGTTGCTGATTCATGGTGCTGAAGATAACAATTCAGGTACCTACCCAATTCAATCAGAGCGGCTATACGAAGCGATGAAAGGGTTAGGCGGTACGGTACGCTATGTTTCCCTACCGGCAGAAGGCCATGGGTATCGTTCACGGGAAGCCGTTGGTCATGTGTTATGGGAAATGGTGACCTGGTTGGATGAACATGTTAAAGACGATGAGTAGACGTGCGACGCCCACCGATGAAGGCACTCATCGATGGGCGTCGTATATAGGGGTTGTAAGCTAATTGCCTGCTAGAACCCCGTAGGTTATGGCCTACGGAGGCCTATTAAACAGCCATACCCGTTAGGGTGCCGGCTGTCCCTTCTAAGGCAAGAAACGCAATGGATTCAGTGGTATGGCCCAGTTCTTGATCCAGGGATTGCTCTTCATGGACCCTGGCACCAAAGCTGATGTTACTGATATTGTCAATCCGCAAATTGGCAGTATCAGGCCCATAATAGGAGCCTAGTTTTGCGATGACCGATGGTGTTGCATCAAAGGCCTCTTCAAATTGCACTGATTTGCGATCGCTACCAAAAGAACGCCCCGTTGTTCCACCTTGCAAAAGGGTATCCCCATCAGAAGCAATGCCTTGGTCTAACGCTAACCAACCAATCGTTTCATCTATATGCCCTCCCTTATTAAGCATCTCTTCTTCCTGCATCGCTAACTGGAAGCCATTACCAGACTGATTTTGCATGCGAGTGGTTACCCAGTCATCCCCATTGGTTGTTTGCACCTGGGAAAGTATCGTGGGCGTATTCCCAAAGTTTTCTAGATCAATAGAATCAAACCCTTTAGTCGTTAATTTATCCGATACATGGGTGCCCGCAGAGATTCGAGCACCATTGATAAGGGTCCAGTCGCCTGCCTCCATAACGACATAGGAAACAGATTCTTTAGTATGCTTATCATCTTTATAGTCAGGTTCCTGGAGTCGCAGTTGAAACCTATCATTGGTAACATTCTGAATGCGAATAACCGCTGGATCTGTTCCATTAAACGTAGGATCAGACACAATCACAACAGGATTATCATAATCATAATCTAGAGACACCGTCTGCCATTGGTCATTGATTTGAACGGTATCATACTCACCAATTACCGTATCTCCCGATGGCGTTGGCGTTGGTTCAGGCGTTGGTGTTGGCTCAGGCGTTGGTTCAGGTGTTGGTTCAGGTGTTGGAGTGGGCCCATTGCCTGTGTACTCACCACTAAGTTCGACGTTATCGATCGCAACGACATCCCCTTTGTTAGTGGTTGCATTTGTGTCCACATGGAACATCAAAAATTGATAGCCATTACCTAAATCAACAGTCTCGCTTAAGGTCTGCCAATCGAAAAACTCTCCCTCTTCGCCACCAAACACGTCTTCATATAGAAGCTCACTGGACATTGGCAGCGTTCCAACCTGTTCTGGTCCAATGTCTTCCCAAGGGTTATAGTCAAATTGTCCATCAATACCCCAGAGAGCCACTTTAACTTCATTGGCATGCCAAGGCGCATTATCACTACCTTCAATATTCTTGAGATCAAAGCTAAGAGTTTGCTCTCCTTGGTGAATACCTTTATTTTCGACTACTTGAGTTAGTTTTGCTTCCCAGGCCCCTTCCTTGGCGAGGATTGCTGTACCGTTACTACGCCTTACGCTATCATCCGCCAACCAACCATCATCAGCCCACTGGCTATTTCCTTTCCAGATTTCCAAATATGGTTCGGTACTATTGAACTTACCATCCTAAAATGCATTTGCATACGCTGTTGGTTCAACAGTTATAGTCTTGGTTAACGTTTGAACTGCACCCTGGTTATCCAAAACTTGCAGCGTTACATCGTAGGTACCTGCTTGGTTAAATTGATGGGTCACCTGACGGCCAAATGCATCAACTTTTCCATCGTTGTTAAAGTCCCAACCGTAAGCAGCAATTCCTTTGCTATCAAGCGGATATGCAGGAGATATCCCATCAGGTTTGAGGGGGTCACTATCTCGGGAATCACTACCATCAAAGTTAACCGCAAGTCCGCCTGCTGCATTCACCTTAAAACTAGCGGCGGGAGCCTGGTTATTACTTTTTTGATCAAAGGTGGTGTTTTTAATGGCAAAGGCTTCCGGAAAGTCATCAGGACGACCTTCTTTTGAACCGCCGTCGCCAACTTTTGTGAGGTGATAGGTGTTGTTACTAAACTTACTATCGGTAATAGAAGACTGGGTAAAGTCTCTTTCCTCATTTAAAAACTCAATTTGAGCACCCTCATTAAAGCCCTGGACATTGATGTTTTTGTAGTGAGTACTAAAGGTAGCATGGTTATGGAAAAGACCACTGCCTCCTTTGGGATTTTCAACATCACCTACAATCAGACCATTTTCAAAGTCCAGGTTACTAACGTAGGAAACCCGTAGCCCTTCCCAGCGGTTGCCCCAAAGGGTGAAGTCATCAATTAGACTACGTACCTGATGGGCCGTTTGGGGTTCAGGACTGTTAAACTCCAGGTTCCCATCAAAATTAGTCATTATGCCCCAAACCCTCATGCCAGTATGGGTGTTGTAGCTTTCAAAGCCTGATTTTGGGGTGAGAGGGGCATCGGTTACGTCGATCTCCTGCTGCCCCGGTTGAGCCACCTGTTCGCGAACATCCGCAGCCAGATTTTTGACCTGGATAGTGTCTTTATCTCGAAAATCAGTTTCAGGGTTAAGACTGTCGCCAAAAATAGTAAGCCCTGCATCATTTGCACTAATAGCTACGTTGTCATCCATAATCACCTGGGAGGCTCCCTGTAACCAATAGCCTTCACCACGAAAACCAAAGTCAAATTTCTTTTCGCGAGCATCCTTTTGGTT
>JAHQVZ010000298.1 GCA_019634055.1 Leptolyngbyaceae cyanobacterium MAG.088 | reverse complement strand
TATTCTCGTCAGGAGCTGTATCACTTGCTGCGAGTGGGCGAAATTAAGACATTTGATGAGTTGCTGGAAAAATATGGCACTGGCCATGGCTGTGAGATTTGCAAGCCGACGGTGGGCTCAATGCTGGCATCGTCCTGGAACGATTATGTGTTGAATACGCCCCATGTGGGTCTGCAAGATACCAACGATTCGTTCCTGGCGAATATTCAAAAGGATGGTACCTATTCTGTTATTCCGAGAATCCCAGGGGGAGAGATTACGCCCGAGAAACTGATTGTGTTGGGGCAGGTGGCGCAAGAGTTTGATCTGTATACCAAAATTACCGGAGCCCAGCGGGTGGATCTGTTTGGGGCGCGGGTGGATCAACTCCCACTGATCTGGAAGCGGCTAGTAGATGCTGGGTTTGAGTCAGGCCATGCCTATGGCAAGGCGTTGCGGACGGTGAAGTCTTGTGTGGGCAGTACCTGGTGCCGATTTGGGGTGCAGGATTCTACGAGCTTGGCGATTGAGCTAGAGCTACGCTACCGGGGATTGCGATCGCCCCACAAGCTCAAGTCAGCCGTATCGGGCTGCACCCGAGAATGTGCCGAGGCCCAGGGTAAAGACTTTGGCATTATCGCCACGGAAAATGGCTGGAACCTGTACGTGTGTGGCAATGGTGGCATGAAGCCACAGCATGCAATTTTGTTGGCCGCAGATATAGATAAAGAGACCCTGATTAAGTATATCGACCGGTTCCTAGTGTTCTACATTCGCACTGCCGACAAGCTAGAGCGAACCTCCGTTTGGTTTAACAAGTTAGAGGGGGGGCTAGATTATCTTAAGCAGGTGATTATTGAGGATTCTTTGGGCATTGCTGATGAACTAGAAGCTCAGATGCAGCACCACGTGGATACCTACCAATGTGAGTGGAAAACCACCATTGAGAATGAGAATCCGGAGAAGGTACAGCGATTTAGCCACTTTGTGAATGCAGAGACGGCAGATCCATCGCTGGCCTATGTGCAAGAGCGAGGCCAAAAGCGACCTGCGACTGAGGAGGAAAAGGTGGTCTTAAACCAAAGTCAGGACGTGTTGAGTACGTCGACCCATTAGGCTAATGGGAGATCGATTATGTTGCGATACAGACGGTTGCTATAAAAACGGTTGTTTTCGCTTCTGTTGTTTTAGTTTTTTGTCCTTTTAGTTTTTTGAGCATAATGGAAAGTCCAATGGTGAAATCTTTATCGACGACGGCTGTTGATGCTGACTCGGTAACCTGGGTGACGATTTGTCCTTTGGATGCGATCGCCCCCAATACCGGCGTCAATGCCCTAATCGGCAAAGAACAGGTGGCCATATTCCGCATCGGCTTAACCGATGAAGTCTATGCCACAGGGAACTTTGACCCATTTAGTAAGGCCTTTGTGATGTCGAGGGGAATCCTGGGCGATCGCCAAGGCGTGTTAAAGGTGGCATCCCCGATTTACAAGCAAAATTTCAACCTAAAAACAGGGGTTTGCCTGGATGATGAAACGGTCGCCCTACCGGTGTATCCAGTCCAAATCATGGATGACCAAGTTCAAGTAGCAGTCAATAAATAGTTAAACGAAAAGTGACGCGCAAACAGCCGACTGCAGTCGGCTGTTTGCGCGTACTAGGGCTAGGGATAAAGAGATTCGGAAATTATGCCATTGAAGAATCCGAGACTTCGTTTCGCTGCATCCACCAAGCGACCAAGGGAAACTGAAGCCAAAAGGAGAAATAGAAAAAGCTCAGATACCAATATGGGATGACAAAGCCGATTCCCAGCCCTTGATAAATGCCAAGCAATAGATAATCGTAAACAAACAGCGGCAGGGTTAGATACAGAGCCAGCCAGCAGGCGTTGGTTAAGTGTTTTTCGTCAGAGAAGTAGTTCCGCAACGTGTATGCCGTGATTGGACAGTAAGCAATTGTGACGCCAATGCAAACCACCACTTTTGCCCAGAAATACCATTGCTGGTAGTACTCAGGAAGCCCGAATAGATAAAAGGTGAACCAAGTAATGAAGCTGTAAGCGAGTAACTGCAAGTGTTTTTGAAAGTTCATGCTTCTCTGACTCCTTTTATGATCAAGAGGCGATCGCGTACACTTTCCTATTGTGTGGCATAACGACTAAGTTCACCGGACGCAAATTACCTCATTGAAAGTTAGCGCCGCCTGCCGCCTTCCAAGCGACTACGACCATCCAATGTACAAATACACTTGCCCACAGCGAACCTGTCCGAACATATACGAATGAACAAATGCCACCGAGAAGAGCCACCAATCCTAAAAAGGTTGGATCAGCAAATACTGGACGAGCCAGCGGAAACGTGGTGTAGGCTTGCAGCGGATGCCACAAGACGAATAGAAACAGTGAAAGCGTTAGACAAAATGCGTTGAATTTGACCAGCAACAATCCCCTGAAGATAAGTTCTTCAAAAAGAGCTGGCACGAAGAAAGCGACAATTGTAACAACAGCTAATTCCAAATTGAACTTGGCATTTGAAATCTGATACAAGTGTGACCCCGTTATGGCAGCCACTATCAGAAACAGTAAGGTTAACGCGGCGACCTCTAACCAGCCAACTGGGGTTGGGAAGTGTGTTAATGCTTTAGAAATTCGTTGCCACATTTTCATATCTTCAAATGGCTTGGTCTAAATCAGAAATATGCTGATTGAAGTCGGCTTGTGGATTAACGGCTCGCTTCTCTACAAAAGCTTCAATACCCAATAACTCTCCAAGTGGTACGCCCTCACGTATCTGAGCAGCTAGTGCCTCCTCCCGTTGATAGGCCTTCTCTGCCCATTCAAAAACTGTTGGCAGATCTGAACTCCCCATAACAATGACTCCGTCAGCGTCGCCAAAGGCCCAATCTCCTGACTTGACCGTGGCATTTCCGAGAGTGAGTGCTACACCGATATCACCTATCCCCTTTAAATCTTGAGGGAGTTTCAAAGGACCCACCGGATAGGCACCTCTGCAAAAAATTGGCACACCTATTGCAATCAGCTCAGTAGTATCGCGAACAAGTCCATCAACGATGACGCCTGCAAGCCCCTTGCAGCTAGCTTCGGTGGCGAGCAAATCACCAATCAAGGCAACCTCATCGTAGGGCTCCGACTGGGGTTGGTGATGACGACGACATCACCAGGGCTTGCCTGATGGATGCCAGCTAGTATCGCAACCAGATCATTATTCGCCTGAATGGTAGTAATTGGCCCCGCTAATTTCATTGTCCGCTCAAGCGGTGTGAGCCCTTGTGGAGCAGCGCCGAACGAGATATCTGCTCGAAAGGCCGCATCGGCCAAAAGAGCGCAGCTATACTTACTTTTAAAAATGGCAGGGAAGTCAGGCATCTTTAACGCTTACCTAGCTGTGAAGCTGTAAAAACTAGCATAGTTCATAGCAATAACACCCTTGTTGGCAGCCAGTATCGGGGAAACGTTCCGCTTTGATAAAGTCATGATACACAAGCTGTTCTTAGGAACCAGTGTTGGATTCGGATTATTTTTGCTGCTGGTGTTCTCAGTTTTGCAATGGTTCCAGGTCCCAGCAGGTAGCTTTTTAGACTGGGCAATTGGTGGAGCTAGCTTTTGGTGGTTAGTGGTCATCGTCACCTTTCCCTGGGATATACACTTCCAAGCTAAAGAAGTCTTGGCAGAGATGGCCAAGTCTCAAGACAAAGGCATCGAGGTGGCTACTGAACGTCACACCTATGTCCAAAACTTGGCAAAGCGATCGCTGATAAGTGCGATCGCACTACATCTGCTCTCGGCGTTGGGCCTGTATAGTCTGGCTGCTGTTGGCATCAGTCAGCTTGGCTACCTGAGTTCAGGCGCGGCACTACTCTTAACTGGTTTGCGCCCTGCCATTGAAGCCTATCGCTATTGGATCGCTAGGCTGAGGTCCATTCGTCAAGAAATCACCTACCCCAGAGAAGACATTGTCACCGTTCGCAACCGGCTGAGCCAGTTAGAAAGTCAGCTTAAAACGATTGAGCATCAGCTCGATCCCAAAAAAGAAGATTCCTGGGCTGCTCAGTATCAACAGTTTTCGCAAAATACCCGCAGGCAACTGGCCGAACATCTCACTGCCCTGGAAAAACTGAGGGCCGATAATAAAAATGACCATGATCGCCTTTCCCGTGAGGCACAACAAGCCATCTCTCAGCTATCCAGCGATAGCCAATTTTTAGATCATGTCAGAGAGATTATTCGTTTTTTCAAAACAGCCTGATGGGCTGGCCTATTATCTAACGACAACTTTAGGCGCCCTGGCACAAGCGATGATTTTGAACTGTATTCAGCTGTGAACTGCAATCAGCATTTAACTGCCAACGGCCAGCCATTAAGTTATGTAACTTTTTGTTCTGAACTACGTATCACCCTTTTTTGCTACGGGCATACTCCTGATGTTCCGAGAAATATTACCAAAATGAGTGACGATAAGCGTGAAGGTAAATTTCTTCCAGAAGAGAGTTGCATTAGCTACGAGGAGTTAAAAAAGCATTCCACCTACTCGGATGCTTGGGTCGCAATCAATGACGTTGTTTACGACATCACAGACTATATTCCCAAACATCCTTTTGGCGACACCTTTAGAGGAAGCCTAGGGACAGACTGTAGCGGATTATTCTCATCTGCACACATTCGCACGAATGTAGAAGAACTGATTACCAATGAGACCTTTTTAAAGAAAAATGGAATCAAAGTCGTAGGTCGACTAGATGTAACCCAAGACTATTTACATAAGGATAGTGATAATAAATATTTAGATAGAATTGTTTATAAGAAACTGGACAATGATGAATTCTGGTTAGAGCTAAAAACTAAGGTTCATGAATACCTAGTAGAGAACAATGAGTCGACGCATTATTCCACCTTTGAAGGGACAATGTATCTCCTCTATTACTCTACGATATTCGCGTTGCTGGCATATTTAACCTGGGTAAACGGCTCAGTCCTGTCAGCAGTACTATTAAGCTTCCATATGGTTTGCGTCTCAGCAGGGATGTCCCATATAGTTGCGCATTTTGGATTCACAAAAAATAAATTACTAAATTTCGTCGCTTTGCATCTCATGGATCTAGGCGGATACTCATGTTTAGAGTGGCAGATTTCTCACCAAACTCATCATCATCAGCCCCACTCATCCATAGACTATCAAACTAATCAATATCCGCCCATACGCATTCATAAGTATGTCAAGCATCATAGCCTGCACAAATACCAATATATTTATTTTTGGATAGGGATTTTAGCTTATCATTTTCGAAGTTTCCCTATGAGTGTTGCTTGGCTCATCAAGAATAGAGAATTTATGCGCTATAAATATGAGTTAATTGCCCATCTTTGCAAAGATAATCTTTCTCTCACCTGTTATTTATTCTGGATACCTTCATGGGATTTGGAATACTCTATTTCTATTCGCTACATATTCAGTATATTACTCATTGTTTGCGTTTCTCTTACTCTACAATGATCATGAAGAAAACCATAATGTATTGGCACTCAGTGAAAATATAAATCCTCACCATAAAAAGCTTTCATGGGCTGAAACTCAAGTCAGAACATCCGGAAACTGGTATCCCACAAATTGGATACTATCTTTTGTGGAATTTCATTATGGCTACTTCAATTACCATATAGAACACCATTTGTTCCCGAGTTTTAAGCCGAGTTTATTGAAAAAGGTGAGCCCAATTGTTAAAAGTGTATGCGAAAAATATGACATCCCATACATCTCAACAACATTTATTGAAGTTCAACAATCCTTTCAAGGACACATCACAAAAATGGGGCTTTCCTAAAAAAAGCAAGAATTGAACGAATCTCCCTTATAGCCCTATCTCTCTTATAGCGATATAGTCTCCTCGGCATACGTTCTCCAATGACATAACAAGTCTCAGACTAGAACGAAAAATTTGAGAAGGTAGATATCGACCGTGCAAGCATCGATATTTGCAGAAGTGGTATCTACTAGACAAAAGAGATTTTCAATCTGCGTTCTGATGCAGAATCTATCATTTTCCTTAGCAATCGAGAGAGAATACAAGGCAAACCTAGACATCCTAACTGTTGAGGAAGCTAATATTACTCTCACGTGTGCAGAGTCAATCGAGAGCCTCAATTAAACATGTTGGGAATTACTTATAGAGAAGGTTTTCTGGCCCTTCTCCACGGGTACGTCTCTTTAACTCATGAGGCCTTTATCCTGCTTTAGTATGGTAAATCACCAAAATGACATTCCTGAAAATCAAAACCAACACTCAAGACTTAGAGAAAGATATTGATCACAAACTATGTGAGATCAATTTTGATGCTTTTGCCAAAGACATCGATTGCCTTCGCAAAGCTGCTGAGGTTGCCCATCCTCCATCCCAGGCAGCGACCGACCTTAAACGTTTTGCTAGCACTAGCATCATTTTTGGTTTTCTCGGTTGGCTGACTGCCCCCTTGGGGGTAAATCCAGTTTCCATTCTTTTGCTGTCCCTGGGAACATTTTCCCGTTGGATATTGGCTCACCACATTTGCCATGGTGCTTATGACCGCACTAATAATCTCCCTGCCTTTGTACATCGCAATCGCTACGGACGAGGATGGCGTCGCTGGTTGGATTGGTTGGATTGGATGCCTGCAGAAGCTTGGCACCAAGAACACAATCGAATGCATCATTACAATTTAAACGTCCCTTTGGAAGATCCGGATCTTGTTGAGGATAAGATTGCTTGGATAAGTTCCCTGCCAGCCCCTCGATTTTTCAAAATGATTGTAGTGTTTGGGACTGGATGCGTTTGGAAGCCTTTGTACTACGGCCCCAGCACCCTTTGCGAGCTTTGGAATGCTCAGTGGATGAAAGGGCAAGGGGAAGAGAATAACATCAAGGGCGACTTTCCCCTTAGTCCCGCATCAGGCTCTGCTTGGGTACCATGGCGTCCAACCGTATGGCGCATCGCTGCCAGGTCTTGGGTCCCCTACATCTTAGTACGTTTTATAGCTCCTTATTTCATTGTCGATAGTATTTGGGGACACGGTGCAAGCACAGCTTTAATCATCAACTTAATTCTGGCTGAAGTTCTGACCAATTTCCACGGATTTGTAACCATTGCACCTAACCATGCAGGCGAAGACTTGTACCGTTTTACCGGGAAACCCAAAAGTAAAGGAGAATTTTACATCAGGCAAATTCTCGGTAGCTGCAATTATCAAACAGGATCGTGGTGGGGTGATTTCTTGCAGGGGTGGCTTAACTACCAAATAGAACATCACATTTGGCCCGACATGACTCTCAGTCAGTACCAGTGGGTACAGCCAAAAGTCAAACAACTATGTGCTGACCATGGGATTCCCTACATTCAAGAACCTATCTGGCAAAGATGCTGGTCAATGATTCGAGTCTCGATTGGCGACACATCAATGTTATCTGGCAATAATTTTCAGGGTATCTCACAATAATAAGTGAGCACTTGCTAAAGCACTAGACCCAGTTAGCGATGATATTCTGAGGATAATTTCTGCCTTATTGCAGTGTTTGAGAGAGAATTAACCCTTGAATGCCTCAGGACAGCTCCGAAGGGCTACGCATCTAGGGTGTCTAGTAGATGCAATCAATTTTCTACCATACTGGGTTCTGTCCCCCACTTACTTTTTCTTTCGAACGTAGAGAGTTTTTCTTATTTTGGCAACCAAGCCACCTTCTTGGTTCAGAACTTGAATATCAAATTCAGGGCAGTAGGCCTCTCCAGAATTAGTGCAATGGATAATCGCCTCTAACTCATCTTCCTGTATAGAAATTGTGCTACTAACCGTGCCTTTTCCTGGGCTCACGAACTCCACCTTGGCGGCTTTATCCCAAACAACATAATCCTCACCTAAAAGATGCATAAGCATAAGCATCAAATGAGGATCTACCATCGAATACAAACTTCCACCGAAGTGGGTTCCCACGGCGTTCCGATTATAAAAATGCAGTTTCATAGAAACTCTGATTTCTTTCCAGTCAGGGCTGATGTAACGTACTCTTATGCCAGCACCAAGATACGGCCCATAAAAATTTAAAAGAAGCTTTGCAGCTCGAGGACTCAGTTTAAGCATGGCTCAAAACATGCCACTTGGGGCTCGGGTAATAGAGATAACTTCAGCACGCATTCTGCAGATGAAGCTTCCACTGTGAATATCCCTTCCTTTAAAAGCAGAGGCTTCGGATAT
>JAHQVZ010000297.1 GCA_019634055.1 Leptolyngbyaceae cyanobacterium MAG.088 | reverse complement strand
TAGAAAACGCTCATCTGGATATTTACGAAGCTAAACAATTGCGTTTAGCTATTTGTACAGCAAATTCAAGAACCCACCTTGGCCGATGCTATCCTCGACCGCATTGTTCATGACTCATTGCGGCTTGCTCTCAAAGGGGAATCAATGCGTAAGCTCACTAGCAAAGTTAAGCCCCTTAAAGACGTCGATTAAGACGGTCTTAATTTTGTTTCTTCGGTTTCAATTCAACCTATAATCACTCTCAGATGTCTGCCGAGATCACCCTGCCGAAGTTAAGTGTGACTTAACCGCCGAAGTTAGGTGGGAATGCCTGCCGAAGTCAGGTGAATATGCAGTAAACGACTCCCATCACCAGTAGCTGTCTGTCTATCCCATGACCCCCAGCCTTATCCTCAGAAACTGCATTCTCGAAGATGTCCGCCTCGACATCGCCATCGAAGACGGTACCATCACCGCCATCGACCCCCGCCTGGAACTTACAGCCCCCACCGAAATTGACCTGGCGGGCAAGCTGGTTAGCCCCCCCTTCGTCGAATCCCACATCCATCTCGACTCTGCCCTCACCGCCGGGCAACCCCGCCATAACGCAAGCGGCACCCTATTCGAAGGCATCGAAATCTGGCGAGACCGTAAACAAACACTGACCCACGACGACGTTAAACACCGCGCCATCGCCGCCCTTAAACTCATGGCCAGCCATGGCACCCTCTTCGTCCGTAGCCATGCCGACGTCAGCGAAACCAGCCTCACCGCCCTCGAAAGCCTGCTGGAAGTCCGCGATATCGTCCAAGACTGGATAACGTTGCAAATTGTCGCCTTTCCCCAGGATGGCATCTACGGCAGCCCCCAAAATAACGAACTAATCGAAGAATCCATTATTCTCGGAGCCGATGCCGTCGGCGGCATTCCCCACTACGAACTCACCCGCGAAGACGGCGTTCAATCCATCCATCGCATCTTTGAACTAGCCGAAAAATATAACCGACTAATTGACATCCACTGCGACGAAATTGACGACGACCAATCTCGCTTTCTCGAAGTCGTCTCTGCCTGCGCCCTACGCACAGGGCTAAAAGAAAAAGTCACCGCCAGCCATACCACCGCCTTTGGCTCTTATAACGACGCCTATGCCCTCAAACTCATGAGCTTCCTCAAACGCTCTGAGATTAACTTTATCGCCAACCCCCTGATCAACATTACCCTCCAGGGCCGCACCGACACCTACCCTAAACGCCGGGGCCTCACCCGCGTAAAAGAGCTATGGCAAGCGGGGCTAAACGTTAGCCTCGGTAATGACTGCATCCAGGACCCCTGGTACGGCCTGGGCACCGGCAATATGCTAGATGCCGTATCTATGGCAGTTCATGTGGGTCAAATGACCGGCCTTGACGAAATCGATGCTTGTTATGACATGGCCACCGCCCATGGAGCCCGCACCCTTAATCTGCAAGACGCTTACGGCATTGACGTGGGTAAACCCGCCAACCTAATTGTGCTGGACTGCCCCAGTAAGTACGAAGCTGTGCGTTGTCGCCCCAATGTCAGCCATGTAATTTCTCGCGGACAGTTACTCGTAGAGACCACTAAGCCTGAGGTTCAGTGGCAGCAAGAGGTTGGGGCCCCGTAGGGGCGTTGCATGCAACGCCCCTACGGGCAGCGTTTATCATTGAAATACCTATTCTGTGGAGCTGGGTCGATGACAGCAGCCAATAAAGTTCGTTGGACGGTAGATGACCTGGAGAGTTTGCCTGAGACTAGCGATCGCTTTGAAATTATTGATGGAGATTTGCATGTAACCCGAGCGCCTCATTGGAAGCATCAGGATGTTGCTGGGACTATTTATGCAGAACGTCTAGCTTGGTCCAAGCAAACACAATTGGGAAAACCTGTATTTACTCCGGGCGTATTTTTTTCACCCTCTGATGCAGTCATTCCTGATGTCGTTTGGGCTAGCGATGAGCGCATTGAAACCTTGATAGATGAGGCGGGGCATTTCACAGATGCTCCCGAGCTAGTGATTGAGGTACTCTCGAAATCTCCGCAGGACAAAAAACGTGATAAAGAGTCTAAACTCAAACTTTATTCTGTAGAAGGTGTCCAGGAATATTGGATCTTTGATCGCGAACAGCAGATGGCTGAAGTCTTTCGTCGTGAAGATGGTGTGCTGATTAAAGTCCTCACCCTCTACGCTAGAGACACCTTAACCAGTGCTTTATTACCCGACTTCAGTTGTGACGTGGCATCCCTATTTGATTAATGAGATCGCTACCTTGTCCTAAGGGGACTATACGCAACGCCTCTGATGCCCTATGGCTGATGCTCATTGCCCATTGCTCATTGCCCATTGCCCATTGCTAACCAGCATTTCGCCTTTTGCCACGCTCATCACCGCATGGTTAAGCTCTATGACTTACCATAAAGAAATGTTGTATTCATACTAGTACTGATTTATCAGTCTGGCTATGATCTAGTTGCTTGAGCTGTAATCCCATTCGTCCCTATGCCTCAGTCAAAGACCTCGAAAACAGCTAAGACAGGTAAATCGAGCAGCAATGGCAAAGCCGCCAATGGCAAAGCTAGTAACGGTAAGGCGAATGGTAAGGCAACCACCAATTTATCTGATAACCTGATCCGCATTCGGGGTGCCCGGCAGCACAACCTGAAAAATATTGACTTAGACCTGCCCCGTAATCGGATGATTGCATTTACCGGGGTGTCTGGGTCCGGTAAGTCGTCCCTCGCCTTTGATACCATTTTTGCTGAGGGTCAGCGTCGCTATGTGGAGTCCCTCAGCGCCTATGCTCGACAGTTTTTGGGCCAGGTAGATAAGCCCGATGTGGACTCCATCGAGGGGCTGAGCCCGGCGATTTCTATCGATCAAAAGTCTACGTCCCATAACCCCCGGTCTACGGTGGGTACGGTGACGGAAATCTATGACTATTTGCGATTGCTCTACGGTCGGGCCGGTCAGCCCCACTGCCCCCAGTGCGATCGCTCCATTGCGCCCCAGGCCATTGACCAAATGTTAGACCAGGTGATGGCCCTGCCAGACCGTACCCGGTTTCAGATTTTGGCCCCGGTGGTACGGGGCAAAAAGGGAACCCATGCCAAACTGTTGTCCGGGCTGGCGGCAGAAGGATTTGTGCGGGTGCGGGTAGATGGCGAAATCCGTGAACTGAGCGACAACATTGAGCTAGCGAAAAATAAGACCCACGACATCGAAGTGGTGGTGGACCGGCTGGTGAAAAAAGACGACATGCAAGAGCGTCTGGCGGATTCATTGGCCACCTGTCTAAAGCGGGCCGAAGGGATCGCCATTATTGATATTCTGGCAGATCGCAATAAGGATAATGTGGTGCCGCTCAAGGCAAAAAGTAAGGGCAAGGGTAAGCAGGCGGATCTGCCCATGGCGGCAGAAGCAGGCGGTGACTATGGAACTGAGCTACCCTCGGAACTGGTCTTTTCTGAAAACTTTGCTTGCCCAGAACATGGGGCGGTGATGGATGAGCTGTCCCCCCGGTTGTTTTCGTTTAACTCGCCCTATGGAGCCTGCCCAGATTGCCATGGGTTGGGCAGCCATCGCCGGTTTAATGCGGAGCTGGTGGTGCCAGACCCCAGTTTGCCAGTGTATGCTGCGATCGCACCCTGGTCTGACAAAGACAACACCTATTATTTCTCTCTTCTCTACAGTGTGGGGCAGGCCTATGGGTTTGAAATTCAGTCCACCTGGTCCAGCCTCACCGACGAACAGCGCGAGGTTATTCTCCACGGCTCACCCGACAAAATCCACATCGAAACAGACTCTCGGTATGGCGGTGGCAAAAAAGGGTATCACCGCAGATATGAAGGAGTACTGCCAATTCTGGATCGACAATATCGTGAAAGCACCTCTGAGCTTTATAAACAAAAGTTAGAGAAATATCTGATCGATCAGGTGTGTGAAACCTGTAACGGAGCACGCCTGCGCCCCGAGTCTATCGCCGTCAGAATGGGGCCTTACAACATTTTAGACTTTACCAGTGTTTCCATTCGGGACTGCCTCTATAACATTGAAGATGTTATGGGTGAAAATGGCGAAGAGTCTCCGCTAAGCAAAAAACAACTTGCCATTGGTGAGCTGGTACTCAAAGAGATTAAAGCACGCCTAACGTTTTTGCTGGATGTCGGGTTAGACTATCTCACCCTAGATCGTACTGCCATGACCCTGTCCGGTGGAGAGGCCCAGCGCATCCGTCTGGCAACTCAGATTGGGGCTGGGTTAACGGGGGTGCTGTATGTGCTAGATGAGCCGAGCATTGGCCTACACCAGCGCGATAATGCCCGCCTGTTAAAAACCCTCGATCGGCTGCGTAGTTTGGGTAACACCCTGATTGTGGTAGAGCACGACGAAGACACCATTCGGGCCGCCGACCATATTGTGGACATTGGCCCAAAGGCGGGGGTCCATGGCGGGGATATTGTTGTCAACGGCGATTTAAAAGCTCTGTTGAAAAACAAAGAGTCTTTGACGGGGGCCTATTTGTCGGGGCGAGAGAGTATTGACACCCCGGCTGAGCGGAGGCCTGGCAACAACCGTAAGCTACTGATTCGCAATGCCCATCGCAACAATCTAGAGCACATTGATGTAGATATCCCCCTGGGTAAGTTTGTGTGTGTCACAGGGGTATCGGGCTCTGGTAAATCGACGTTGATTAATGAGCTGTTGTATCCGGCCCTGCAGCATCATTTTGGCACTAAGGTGCCTGAACCAAGCCAGATGGAACCCATTAAGGGCCTGAAAGCGTTGGATAAGGCCATCGTTATAGACCAGTCTCCCATTGGCCGCACTCCCCGTTCTAATCCCGCTACCTACACAGGGGTGTTTGACGTTATCCGTGATTTGTTTGCTGAAACCATTGAGGCTAAGGCCCGAGGCTACAAGCGAGGACAGTTCTCGTTTAACGTCAAGGGAGGGCGCTGTGAGGCCTGCGGCGGCCAGGGGGTAAACGTCATTGCCATGAACTTCTTGCCCGATGTGTATGTGCAGTGTGAGGTGTGTAAAGGGGCCCGCTACAACCGCGAGACATTGCAGGTGAAGTACAAGGGTAAAACCATCTCCGATGTGCTGAATATGACGGCTGAAGAGGCTCTAAAATTCTTTGAGAATATCCACAAGGCGGCCAACAAGTTACAGACCATGGTGGATGTAGGCCTGGGCTATATTCGTTTGGGGCAAACGGCTCCCACCCTGTCTGGGGGTGAGGCTCAACGCATGAAGCTAGCGTCTGAACTGGCCCGCCGTTCCACAGGCAAAACCATGTATTTGATCGATGAGCCGACGACGGGGTTGTCGTTTTACGATGTTCACAAACTGCTAGATGTGGTGCAACGGCTGGTGGACAAAGGCAATTCAGTGGTGATGATTGAGCATAATCTGGACGTCATCCGCTGCTGCGATTGGATTATTGACTTAGGTCCGGAAGGGGGCGATCGCGGTGGGCAAATTATGGCAGAGGGTACACCGGAAGACGTCGCTCAGGTGGAGAACTCTTACACGGGGCACTATCTCAAGCGCGTATTAGAGCAACATCCGCCCAAAGGCTGATGGCCTGTTTGTGATCAGCGTGTACCGGGTTGCTTGCCCATAGCCAAGCAACCCGGTACACGCTTTTATGCTGACTCGGTAGAGGTTTCGGTGTCAGCCGGAATTTGGCCTTCCAGTTCACCGATGGCGGCATTGATGGCGGCTAGATGGACCTGCATGCGATCGCGACTTGCCTTAAGCCACTGCAGCCTCATTTTCTGGCAGTTGGCATAGAAACTAGCATAGTCACCACTGGTACAGTTACCGGAAGTAGATGGATTGCAAAAAGGAAAAAACATGATGGCGGGCAAAAGAGGTACCCTTATAAACTAACAACTTTCCCCAAAAGATGGGATAACGGACTATACCTGTGACTGCATACTTATAATTTAAACTTTAATTTTGGTATTAGTCTTCGAGATATTATGGTTGCCATGCAAGTTACTGAATTCGATAGCTCCTTTAATCTAATGTGACTAAAACCAGCTTTACACTGCACTAAAGCTCAAATACGCCAAAACCTTCACAAAAAAATCATATTTTTCCATTATGCGTAATTTCTTTACCGTATATGGATAAAGGCAATGCCAAGACAATATCTGTGATATCCTTTTAGCGAAGTATTTTTAGCACCCGTCTTTCAGAACGTGGGGGATGTTTGGAAGAACGTTAGCTGGGGTGCTTACTTCTTGCTAGTAGATCGAATTTTATTACTAAGATAACAAGTTAATTTGATTTATCACAGAGAGCCTGGGAAGTTTTTATTTTCTGGAACTTTCTGGATTCTTGAACAACGTGACCAGACGCTTTTGTCTTAGTGGTACTGACTCGACTCAAGTAGCAATTTTATCTTTAGCACATCCACTTGTGGATTCTCCTATCGCTAAATAGCATGATTAATATAGTTACAGTTGGTGACTCAATCACTCAAGCTGAGACTGGGTATAATTCTTACCGAAGTGATTTATGGGATCTACTCATAGATGCTGGGTATGACGTTGATTTTGTCGGCTCAGAAAATAAGACAAAAGATAACACCGACTTTCCAGACAATAGCTTTGACCCAGACCATGAGGGCCATTGGGGATGGCGTACCGATGAAATTAATGATGGCAGAAGTGGTGAAGGTAGTTTAGAAGATTGGTTAACTGAGTATACTCCCGATATTGCCCTGGTTCATCTAGGCACAAACGATTTATTTCAAGGTCAATCTGTCGAGAGTACAATTGATGACCTTAGCGAAACCATTGATATTCTCAGGGCAGATAATCCTGATGTAGTTATTTTTGTTGCAGAGCTGATTCCAACAACAGATCCAACTAGAAATCAAAGTATAGAAGAGTTTAACGATCAGCTTCCCACATTGGTAGCTGATAAAAACCAGGCTAATTCCCCAGTAATTTTGGTTGATCAAAATACAGGGTTTGATGCCAGTCAGGATACCTATGATGGCATTCATCCCGATGAGAGTGGAGAAGCTAAAGTAGCTCAGCAGTGGTTCGTAGCCATTGATAGCTATCTAACAGAGAACCCCATTACACCTGCCCCTGCCACCGGAGAAATTGGCAACTTTGTGTTCTCTGATGAAGACGAAGACGGTCGTCAGGATGTGGGCGAAGACTTTGGTGTCGCTGGCATAACGGTAACCCTGACAGGCGCTGGCGCTGATGGTGTGCTGGGTACTGGCGATGACACCACAGCGACCCAGGTAACGGATGCCAATGGTGAGTATCTGTTTACGAACCTGGCAGCGGGTGACTATGAAGTAACGTTTTCAGACCTGCCAGATGAGATAGGGTTTAGTCCCGCCAATGGGTATGAAGATTCTATTGATTCCGATGCGGACCCAGCAACCGGCACAACCCCTGTGATTACCCTGGCCGATGGCGAGAGCAACCTGACGGTGGATGCCGGATTGGTGGATTTACCGCTGCCGTTGCCACGGGGTTACATAGGGGGGGCTATCTTTCCTGACCGGGATGATGATGGCTACCGAGATTCTGGCGAATTCTTTCAAGCATCTGAAGGGATTAGTGTAACGGTAACCTTAACGGGAGCAGGAGTCGATGGCATCTTTGGTACAGCGGATGACATCACGGAAACTCAGGTGACGAATGTCTTTCATAATTTTGCTTTCAACACGTTAGAGGCAGGGGACTACACGCTGACATTTTCTGACTTACCCACCGGGTATCGGTTCAGTCCTGCCAATGTTGGCACTGATGAAGCGCGTGATTCAGATGTGGATCCAGCGACGGGTACTACAGAAGTTATTACCCTCAGTGAGGGTGAGATTATTTCTAACATTGGTGTTGGCCTACATGAGTTTTTTACACCAGGACCGGGCGGTGAGAATATTCTGGAGGGAACTCCCAATAATGATGATTTGGTAGGCACCGATGGCGATGACCGTTTAGTTGGCTTTGTGGGCATTGATACGCTGACGGGCAACGGCGGCAACGATGTGTTTGTTCTCGGTGATGAGAACGGCAGCTT
>JAHQVZ010000296.1 GCA_019634055.1 Leptolyngbyaceae cyanobacterium MAG.088 | reverse complement strand
GCTGTTGTTAGACCCGTTTAATATTCTCATTGCTGACACGGCTTCAGCAGGATTTATCGCAGTGGAACAGACTGATGGAGCCTTGGCTGACTTCTTGTATGGTGAGCTAGAGGATGCAAAGCAAAATAGTCATTTGACGCCAGAGACAGTGGAAGCATTGCTGGCTTTAAACGATCTGACGCTGGAAGCGACAAACATTATTGTTGTTACGGATGATGTCAATGCATTTAGCGAGAATGATTTAACGTTGCAGGCTTTAGCCATTGGAGTGATTGATGCACGTTTGGGACAGTCGGGCGGGGGAGATATTTTTGTAGTGACCCCACAGGTGAACGATAGCTTTATTTTTGTAAGTGGTGGGCAGATCGATACTGATGTGCTTTCTGGTAATAGTTTAGAGGGAGGAAATATAAGCATTACCACATATGACTTGACAGTTACTAATAATGGTGTAGTTAGTGCAAGTACTTTTGGTGAGGGTAATTCAGGTCAGGTCGCGATTGATGCCACAGGCGATATTACTGTTGATGGGAAACGTTCCTCTATTGCCAGCACAATAGAGTCAGATGCCGTTGGCAATAGTAGTGGTGTCTTAATTACTACCGATAATCTCTCTGTACTGAATGGTGCGGCAGTCAGCGCGAGTACCTTTGGTGAGGGTAACTCGGGTCAGGTCGCAATTGATGCCACAGGCGATATTATTGTTGATGGTGAACGTTCCTTTATTGCTAGTAGAGTAATTCGAGGTGCGGTTGGTAATAGTGGTGGCATTTCAATTACGACTGATAATCTCTCTGTACTGAATGGTGCAGAAATTAGTGCGGGTACCTTTGGTGAGGGTAATTCAGGTCAGGTAGCGATTAAGGCCACAGGCGATATTATCGTTGATGGTGAGCTTTCTCTTATCGTCAGTCCTGTAAATCCAAATGCAGTTGGTAATAGCGGTGGCATTTCAATTACTACCGATAATCTCTCTGTACTGAATGGTGCAGTAGTCAGTGCGAGTACTAATGGTGAGGGTAACTCAGGTCAGGTAGTGATTGAGGCTACAGGCAATATTATCGTTGACGGAGAACGCTCCCTTATTGTCAGTACAGTAGAACGGCGTGCAGTTGGTAATAGTGGCGGCATTTCAATTACGACTGATAATCTCTCTGTACTAAATGGTGCAGCAATTAGTGCGAGTACTTTTGGCAAGGGCACAGCTGGTGTTTTGCGCTTGCAATCTAATCCTGATGCCAATTTAACTGTAGTCTTATCAGAAGACAGCTCAATTAGTACCTTGACAGATAGTCAAGAGGATGGAGGAAATTTAATTATTACCAGTGATGGTGCCCTAACTATTCAAGGCCCAGGGGAGTTAACCACCGAAAGTGTAGGGACTGACACTGGAGCTGCTGGCGATCTCAACATTGTTGCTGGCTCAGTTCTCTTAGATGATGGTGTTGAACTCTCTACCCAAACCGCCTCTATTGAAGGAGGCGGCAACATTAACTTCCAGGTAGAGGACGGCATCATTCTTCGCCAAGGCAGTTTTATCAATGCCGAATCAACCAATGAAAACACTGGCAGCGGCAGTGGTGGCAACATTACTCTGAATGCAAATTTTGTCCTGGCGTTCCCTGATGAAAATAGCGATATTATTGCCAATGCCGTCGGTGGCGATGGCGGCAATATTCAAATTAATGCGGCAGGCATCTTTGGCCTCACCGAACAGGGGGGCTCTACAACGTCTGAATTACGTGCTAACGCCTCTAGCGATATCAGCGCCAGTTCCCAATCCGGCCAGCAGGGCACCATTAGCCTTAATGCAGACTTTGAGCAGACTCAAGGTTTAGATGAACTGCCCGATAACTTTATCAATGCTGACCAGCTAGTGGCCTCCAGCTGCATTGCCCGCAGCGACGATAGTGAAGGCACCTTTGTGATTACAGGTGGTGGCGGACTGCCCCAGCAGCCAGGGGAAACGCCAAGGATTAACTATCCAACTAGCACAATTCGAGCTTCTTATGAGGTCGAGAGTTCTCAGGCACTTCAAGAACCAGAGGGCATTTACCAGTTGGCTGATGGTGGGCTAGTGATGAGTCATGAATGTGAAGACTGATTTCTTCTCAGTAGAAAACTCTGCTCCCTGACGGCTGATTTTTAACTTATATCCTTGACAAAACGTCCCGTGTCAGTATCCGTAGACGTCCCTTTCGGGGTAAACTCGACAGCGCTATGCCTTCTGCCGATTTACGTTAATATGAGCGCCCAAGAGCCGTTTGACCGTGCTGACCTGTCAGCAGACTCGATGTCTCAGCCGACCCCTCAGCCGACCCCTCAGTCGATAGAGGCATCGGAGAGGTTTACTGTTGATTACAATCCAGACCCTGATTTTGCCCCCCTGGTGGAATCCTCATCTGAACCGGTGACGGTGATGCCTGCCGGCTCGCCGATGAAAGTGTCTGTGCAATTATTAATTGCGATCGCATCCACCCTAATTACCCTGCTGGGTCTAGGGTTAGACAGTTTCTGGTTAATTTTCTTTGGTTCCTTAATTGCGCTGGCCATCTCCATCCGTTTAGCGATGCCAACGATGCGGGCCATCACCAATGACCTATCGCCAGAACAGCGATCGCTCATTATTGCCATACCCGGATTGGTTTTAGGCGTCTATGGCCTGATGCAGGTTAGCGGCATTAACGCCAGCCTGCTGAGGTGGGGCGCTACCCGAGAATGGGAATGGGAAGCCATTGGTGCCTTGGGGGATTTCCTGGGAGCATTAGGCCAAATATTTATCGCCGTTTTGGCCCTATACGTAGCCTGGCGACAGTTTATTATTTCCCGCGATCTAACTACCCAGCAAAATTTGATCACCCAGCAGCAAACCATTGATGCTTACTTCCAGGGCATTTCAGAACTGGTACTAGACGACGAAGGCTTACTCGAAGACTGGCCCCAGGAACGCATTATTGCAGAAGCCCGCACCGCCGCCATTTTGGGGGGCATCGACGGAGATGGTAAAGCCAAGGTTTTACGATTTCTATCGCGCTCTAAGTTACTCACCCCCCTGGCCCGTGACCAACGGCTGGGCCGTCCGATCTTGGATGGCTCTGGAGGCTATGCTGAAGACCGGCTCAATGGCACCCGCGTAATCGATATTGGCGTCATGCTGGCAGCAGCAGACATATCGGGTAACGACCTGCGTTGGGTAGACCTGAGTGGCATTAATCTAATTCGCTCTAACCTGGCTCAATGTGCGCTAGTGCGTACTGACTTTACCCGCACCGTTTTATGCGATGCCGACTTGTCTGGCGCTGACCTAATGGGCACCCGCTTCTTTTATGGCGCGCCGGATGTAGCCACCCCCCGTACCCGCAACGATATCCCCAGTTACGAAACCGGCGAATTTACAGGCGCGGTGGTAGAAGGCGTAGACCTATCTAATGTGCAGCGCTTGTCAGAAGACCAGCGCTGCTATCTATGCGCCTGGGGAGGCAGCAAAACTCGAGCAACAATTCCCGGTGGCTGTCGGGATATTCCAAATAGATTGGGAAGATAGTGAGTGCGATCGCAGGGCTCGCTATTGCCCGACCTTTAGACCTTACGCAAGGTAGCTTGTATAAAAAGTTCTTGTAAGGTTGCCTCAATTCCGGTGCGATTTATCTATCAATCAAACCAGGTTTGGGTAAATTGAGATTAGTGGTCGCGTCAAGCCTAAAAAATCAGGTTAAGACAGTGAGTGCGCTGCGCTAGTGAATCGTAAATTCGCTGCGCTAGTAAGCTATGTTCCTGGCCCATCGCCCTTCTTTTCATTGCCCATGGTTTCTAAAAAGCTTAAGAAGCGCTCTAAAAAACGTTCTGCCCTATCAGCAGAGCAATCTACAGAACCAACACTCACTCGTAAAGAACAGCGGGCAAAGGAAAGAGCCGCCGCAAAGGTGCGCGCTGACTTAATCCAGTTTACGGTGCTTACGTTTTTGGCGGCGGGGCTGGTGGGCCTAATGCTGGGTTTGATTGTGGAACCCACCCTGGGGATTGCGGCTACGGCTAGTTTGCTATGTCTAAGCCTTTCGTTTAAGTATCAGCGTTATGCGCTGTATGCATTTATTATCTATATCCCCTTTTCCGGCACCGTTACTTACATGCTGGGGGGCAATTCGTTATTACAGCTGGCCAAAGATGCCTTTTATATACCGGCCCTAATCGGCGTTATTCAGATGTGTCGTAAAAAACGTCTGAGTATTTTATTGCCAGAGGCGGTAAAGGTACCGCTGGTGTTGGTAATCGCTATTGTTGTACTCAATATTTTACTGATTAATTTACCCCAGCAATTTGAGTCTGCTGGGGATGAAAGTCCTCTACTGATGGGTATTCTGGGACTGAAAATTTTGCTGGGGTATTTGCCTGTTATTACCTGTATTTACTATTTGATGCGCACCTCAGACGATCTCTACTTTTTGCTGCGTATCCAGGCGGTGCTGGTGCTGGTTGCCTGTGTTTTAGGCTTTACCCAATATTTAATGCTCAAAACCGGTATCTGTTCAGGGACTGAAGGCATCGGTGCTGAAGGGGTAGATCTGTTTAAAGCGTCGCTGCAGTCGCGTTGCTTTGTGGGCGGCTCCCTTTTGTACAGTCCATCCCAGGGGCAAATTCGATTGCCGGGGACATTTGTGGCCCCCTGGCAGTGGGGCTGGTTTTTGATCTCCAGTGCATTTTTTAGCTTTGGTACGGCCTTTAACGATCGATCACCCTTCTGGCGACTCGTCGGCATCATTTCCCTGATCACTGTATTTGTAATGGCCGTGGTTTCTGGTCAGCGAATTGCCTTATTTTTAGTTCCCATTGTTGTGGGTGTGCTGAGTGTAATGACGGGGCAAGTGGCTAACTTAAAACGATTTATTCCCATCGGTGTAATTTTAGGGTTAATCCTGGTAGGGCTCACCATTCGTAATCCAGAATTGATGCAAGAGCGCGTTGATAGCTTTCAGGATCGGTGGAATGCTTCGCCCCCTCATGCCTTTGTCATGCAGCAGTTTGAGGAGGTGATGGATGCCCAGGATGGTATTTTGGGCAACGGTGTAGCTCGGGCCACTAATGCTGCCCGTATTTTTGGCAAGGTTCGTTTGTTAGAGACGTATCATCCTAAGCTGCTTTACGAATTAGGGCCATTGGGCTTGTTATTTATAGTGATAATGTACGCAGCTGTAAGTGTCGCAACGTTCAAGGCGTATCGAAAAACCAGGGATAAAAACCTGAGGGGCTATGCAGCATCCATGTGGGTGTTTGTGCTGTTTATCAGTTTCTTTCCCTATTACTATCCCCTGGATGTTGAACCAGTTTCTGTTTATTACTGGTTAGCGGCCGGGATTGCGCTCAAAATTCCCACCCTAGACAAACAGGAACGGGAGTTAGCTAATCCGAAGAAAAAGCGGAAGTTGCGATCGCGCCGAAAATCGTCATTGAATGACGCAGTCCCCGAGGAGCCCCAACTGGCTTGAGCTATTTTCGAATCAATAACCTAACCCATTATTTTTATGACTATGGCTTCAGAACTATTAATTTCGGTGGTCATTCCCACCTATGGGCGAGAGGCTGTTCTGTGCAGCACCATTGAAAATGTTTTACAACAGACCTACCCAGCGTTTGAGGTAATCATTGTCGATCAAACCCAAACCCATGAACCTGCAACAGTAGACTTTCTCAACAATCTCAAAACAAACCCTAAAGTAACCCTCTATACAGTCGCATGGGCAAGTTTGCCCGCAGCCCGCAACTATGCAGTCGAGCGCTCCCATGGCGATATCATTTTGTTTTTAGATGATGATGTGGAACTTCCCGAAGGGTTTCTGGCCGCCCATGCGCAAAATTATCAAACCGACTCAGCTGTGGGTGCCGTTGCTGGGCGCGTTTTTGACCGCATGAAGCTAGCTGAGTCTAAGTCGGCTAAACGGATTGAAACCTTACCTCCAGAAGCGATGGATCCAGGCATCGCCTGGTACCACATTGATTTAGTACACACCGTTAAGCCTCAACAGGTACTCACAGCCCGAGGCTGTAATATGTCATTTCGACGCGATGTCTTTGACACCCACGGGCTCCGGTTTGACGAGCGCTTCCAGGGCAGTGCTGTCCGAGAAGAATCAGACTTTTGCCTGCGCTTTCGTCGCTCTGGGTTAAAAATTTGGTACGACCCAGAGGCCGATCTCATTCACCTCGGAGAAGAAACCGGCGGCTGCCACGATATCAATACCCGGTCTTTAAAATATCAGCTGACCTTTTATCACAACCATTTTTTAATGGCGTTGAAAAATCTCACCCCCTGGCAGCTACTCAGATTGTCTGGGCGATTATTTGACTGCCATGTGTTGGGTAATCCCCCCTGTAACAAGAGTGGTTCCCCCATAAAAATTATGAGTCGTTTTGGGTTTTACACCCTGGGTTTTTTACAAGCCTGTTGGACTCTAATAACCACCTTTAACAGCAAAGGGCGTATGTTTAGTTTACCGACCCAAGAAATGCCCCAGCCAAAATCTCCTGCAAACGTCGTTACCACTACCTCGTAGGTTGGGCAATGCCCACCGTGCCAAAGGCAATACCCACCATCCAACCATGAAAGTCCTAGTCGCTAGCCATAGCTACATTGTCGACCTCAATTGTGAAAAGCTGCGGGAATTAGCCCACATGGGGCACGACGTCACTGTAGTCGTGCCAAAACGATGGAATCCGGGCGGGGTACAAAATCGAATCATTGAACCCGAGCCCCGCCAGGAAGGCTCATTTCGAGTTGTCCCCATTGCTAACTTTAGTCAAAACAATCAAGGATTACTCAGTTTTGGGTGGGGCATTGTAAATTTACTTAGAACGTTTCAACCCGACATTATTCAGGTAGAGCAAGGTTCTAAATCCCTGGCATATGCCGAATTAATCACCTTAAATCGGCTATTAGGCGGTAAAGCAAAAACCCTCTTTTTTACCTGGTGGAACTTACCCTACGACGTGAAATTTCCCCTTTCCCTCTTAGAAGGGTATAACCTACGCCATACGAATGGTTTGGTCGTCGGCAACCAAGACGGAGCCGATATTCTTAAAGAACATGGATACCATGGGCCGGTGCGGGTCATGCCACAACTGGGCGTCGACGAAGCACTGTTCTGTCCTAAAGAACAACCGCAACT
>JAHQVZ010000295.1 GCA_019634055.1 Leptolyngbyaceae cyanobacterium MAG.088 | reverse complement strand
TCATCGTTGGATCAAATTGGTCCCTTTAGCCGCACGGTGGAAGATGCAGCGATTTTATTGGGTGCGATCGCAGGCCATGACGTCAAAGATTCCACTAGTCTCAATGTCAAAATCCCCGACTACACCCAACATCTAAAAACTGATCTCAAAGGCAAGCGTATCGGTTTGATCAAAGAAACCTTTGGTGAAGGTTTAGATGGAGACGTATCCAAAGCCATGGATGGCGTCATTGAGCAGATGAAGGAACTGGGCGCTGACATTGTCGAAATCTCCTGCCCCAACTTCAAATATGGTCTGCCCACCTATTACATCATTGCCCCATCAGAAGCGTCTTCAAACCTGGCCCGCTACGACGGTGTGCGCTATGGCCAGCGGGCTGAGACCGATAACCTGCTATCTATGTACAAACAAACCCGTGCCGAGGGCTTTGGTGCTGAGGTGAAGCGTCGCATCATGATCGGAACCTATGCCCTCTCTGCCGGTTACTACGATGCCTATTACCTTCAGGCTCAAAAAGTCCGCACCCTGATCAAACAAGATTTTGAGGCCGCGTTCAAAGATGTGGATGTATTACTGACGCCCACGGTCCCCAGCACGGCCTTTAAAGCTGGGGAAAAAGTGGATGACCCCCTCAGCATGTACTTGTCTGATCTAATGACAATTACAGTAAACCTGGCGGGTTTGCCCGGCATTAGTCTGCCCTGTGGATTTGATCGCTCAGGATTACCCATTGGGATGCAATTAATTGGTAATGCTCTGCGAGAAGACACCTTATTTGAAGTCGCATCAGCCTATGAGCGAGCCACGTCCTGGCATGAGAGCATGCCGCAGGTCTAGAACAAGCTCTTAGCTTGATGGGTTAATAGCATGATCCAAGCCAGTGGAAATGTTTGGATTGGATAAAAAATAAAAAGGACAGAAGACAGAATCGAAATGATTCTGTCTTCTGTCCTTTTAAAGAAATTTGCCGCGAAGATTTGAATAAAAGTTATGCGAAGAACATGCTTTGGCTATGGTGTTTGCCTAACCCGATTCCGAAGAAAGACGTAAGCCAATGCTATGGACTCAGCTGAGTTGACTGGAACAAAGCAGCTAATCAACAAGTTACTTAAAAGCTTATCTAGATATATTTACTGAAAAATAAGCACATATTGTCTCAATTTAATGTCAACCCCATAGAAACTAACTAAAGTACTAATGCTTTTTATTTAAGGGTATTCCCCATTAGGGGTGAAGCCCCTTATTGGTGATACTGAGTGCAAGCATGTAGCAGAAAGCACATCTGCAGCATCACTCTAAATCATTCTTTCAGTATTAAATAAAGCATTCCTACCATGAAGCGTATTTATCAGATGTTGCTGGTTGCAACCGTTGCTGTGGCAGCTCCCTTAGCAGTCACACCCCAGGCTCAAGCAGATGAGTTCGATGATGCATCTTTGCCCGTTTACAGTGAGTTCACCATTGATGGCATCACCGCCAAAGTGACTAAGGGCCTCAACCTGACCGATGACCCTGGTGGTTCCCTGGGGGCATTCTCTGACTTTTACTACAACGAAGGGATCGTTACCCTTGACTTTAATGATCCCAATGCTCGCCAGACTGTTGCTGGTGAAACCAACGCCTACACCTTTGGCGACGAGTCCATGATATTTACCTTTGACAAGGCCTTGGGTGCTAATGGAACAAATGTCAAAAGTGATAAATGGGCACCTACGGGCGCTAATGCTGAGAAAAATACGTCTGATTATTTGGCTGTCTTTCAAGGTAACTCGGTTACTGTTGATTTAGCTGATAGTCTCAACTATTTTGGGATGAACTGGGGAGCCTTAAGTCCTGAGAACAAGTTTGAGTTTTTGCAAGTTGACGACAATGGCGTTGAGACTAGTCTGGGGCTGTTTGATTACAACAATGTCTTTGGTTCGAGTGACTCTAAGCTACCTACGCAGGCGGCCCATCACAATAATGAGTACAACGGTTATGTGCACTTCTACTCCAACGACGTAGATGGCTTGTTTAATCGCATCAGAATTACTCAGGCCGGTGGTGGCGGTTTTGAAACCGATAACTATTCCTTCCGCTTTAGTGACAGTTCCTTTGATTTTGAAGAAGGGGACGATACGGCTCAAACACCTGAACCCGGTGCTTTGTTGGGGTTAGCTGCTTTCGGTGGTCTAATGCTACGTCGTCGTTTGATGGCTTAGGTCTTGACAATCATCTGATGGTTGAGGTCTTGACACTCATCCAATAACGTTTTGTTTACCTTTAAACCTGTTGGGCTTTGATATTCAGAGCCCAACAGGTTTTTTTAGATCCGTAGCTTGTGATCAATCCACATATACATGTCAGTTATATATGGCAGTTGATGACATATCTTCTAAAGACTCATGTGAATGAATACATCAGTGGCAGGCGGTTTGGTAGGATGAAAGGCTGCACTACTGATTCAGATAGGCCGGCGCTGAATTGGAATTTTAGTTTTGGTTACCCGCCGCAAATCAAGGAGAGCTCTGAATAATGGCCCAGATGTATTACGACAGTGACGCAAATTTAGATTTGCTCAATGGCAAAACCGTTGCCATTATTGGTTACGGTTCCCAGGGGCATGCCCATGCCCTCAACCTCAAAGACAGCGGCGTCAACGTCGTTGTGGGTCTTTACGAAGGCAGTCGTTCTAAGGCAAAAGCAGAAGCCGAAGGTTTGACCGTTAAGTCCGTCTCCGATGCAGCAGCAGCGGCAGACATGATCATGATTTTGCTGCCTGACGAAGTTCAAAAGACTGTTTACAAAGAGAGTATTGCCCCTAACCTATCGGCTGGCAACGTATTGGCCTTTGCCCATGGATTTAACATTAATTTTGCTCAGATTGTTCCCCCCGAAGATGTGGATGTGGTGATGATTGCGCCTAAAGGGCCTGGTCATCTTGTTCGCCGTACCTATGAACAGGGTCAGGGTGTACCTGCATTGTTTGCTGTTTTCCAGGATGCGTCTGGTAAAGGTCGTGACATGGCCATGGCTTATGCCAAGGGAATTGGCGGTACCCGTGCTGGGATTCTAGAGACCACCTTTCGAGAAGAGACTGAGACCGATCTGTTTGGTGAGCAGGTAGTTCTCTGTGGTGGTCTGAGTGAGCTGATTAAGGCAGGTTTTGAAACCCTGATCGAAGCTGGGTATCAGCCCGAGCTAGCCTACTTTGAGTGTCTCCACGAAGTCAAGCTAATTGTTGACTTAGTTGTTGAAGGTGGCTTAGCCAATATGCGCTACAGCATTTCCAATACAGCTGAGTACGGTGACTACACACGCGGGCCACGCATTATTACCGAAGAGACTAAGAAGGAAATGAAGCAGATTCTCAAGGAAATTCAAACGGGGCAATTTGCCCGTGAATTTGTCCTGGAAAGTCAAGCTGGAAACCCAGGTTTTAATGCGATTCGTCGCCGTGAAGCTGAGCACCCCATCGAAGAAGTGGGCAAGGATTTACGAGCGATGTTTAGCTGGCTAAAAAAAGTTTAGGATGACTTTTTCAAGGTATAGCAAATGTCCTAATGCATTAGGACATTTTTGCGTCAAGTTAGATGTTGTGATTTAAGCCTGTTAGGCACATCTATCGCCTTAGCTAGCTTGATAGATATCATAAAAATCTAACTGGAAATAGTTAGGCAAAAGTGCCTGCTACTCAGATTTGATAAGTGGGAAGGGGATTTAATTTCTTTCCCACTTATGCTATTTATGCTATTTAATAAATAATTAATAACAAGCTTTTTAATAAGCTTTTTTCATTCACTAAAATATTTTGGTCTATTGCTATATATTTGCTCTTTTTTGGGAAGTGTATTGGAAATAAGTCTAAAGTAGCTATTTTATTTAATAGCTGTTTACATGTTTTAGAGCCCATTAAATAGGTTAGCTAAAGGGAATACAGCTGTGATTAAGCCCTCTGATAAAGTCCTAATTGGCTGGTTAACAATACTCACTACATTTGCTTCAGCAAATTTAGGACGTGCTAGTGCTAGTGAAATGGGCACCGAAAAATCAGCTAATGACAATGTTGCTGATTTAAATACAACTGCGCAATCAGATGTCTCAGAATCTGCCAATGCAGCTGTGGCAGTCAACGCTGAGGCTATTGCCCCAGAGAGTGAGGGGCAGAATCCTGAGTTTAGTCCGCCGCCTGTTTCTGAGATGATTCCGCCGCCGCCACAGGAGGTTTCATTAGGCGTTAATCATTTTGAATCGGAAGTGTCTCAGTCTAGCGATAAAGTCGCTAAACTTGAGCATTTAGCAGCAACAGCAACTAAACCGCTGCTAGATAGTGGTTCTTCCCCAACGCAATCAGATTATAGAGCTGCTAAGCTTGAACACTTAGCAAGTACAGCTACTCGAGAAATTCCTTCTGATAGTTCCCTCGTTAATGAAACGTCGCTGGCAGCGGCTGCCGCTGAATCAACCCAGGCAGTAGCCGAGTTTGCTTCTGAGGAGCAGCTATCTGATGCTGATCGGCCTTCTGTTGTGCAGGCTGTTTCTGGGCATGAGGTCTCAAGTGGACATGAGGTCTCAAGTGACCATGAGGTCTCAAGGTTTGGAGATGCGAATGATGTAGGTGGTGTCGCGATAGTCACCGAAAATCTTTCGCCAGCTAATGGGGTAGAAGATATACCCGTAGTAGCCTTGCCAACAACCCGTGTTATTGAGCCAACGACTCCAGCGATGGAGCCTAGGTATGCCCGAGGGATAGAGCCCAGTGCTGGAAATGATTTTGCCTTTTCTGAAGATAGTTCTGATACGGTTGCGGGGGCAACTGAGAGTCAAGCCTCGGTTCAACATACTGCGGATATACCTGTAGAAGCTGTCCCCACACCTCGTGTTATTGTATCTAATGCTGCAGTTGAACCTGTTTCAATTGATCATCGAATTGCGGAACGAGACTCTGAAGCTGAGCCCGTTTCAATTGAGCACCAGATTGCTGCACGAGACTCTGATGTGCCGCTGGTGTCGATGGAGCAAAGCCCTTTATCTGTTCGCGTAAATGAGGCGATAAAACGTTCCCAGGCGTTGACAGCATCTACCTCGAATGCTGCGCCTGATGGGGCTATTCCTAGAAGTATTGTCATTAGGCCCGATGCAGGAACGGCTGCTGAGGCTAGTGTGTCTAGTGTGTCTGGTCCTGAAGAATCTGAGACCAGCGAACTGGAAACCACTCAATTGCCTTTAGAGCCACCAATTCTTGACCTAGATGTGCCGAGTCAACAGGAGGTAGAGGAGTTATTACGGGAACTAGAACAGCCTGTTGATGGTGCTGTTAACCCTTATCGAAGTTCTCCAGCGATTACAATTTCTAATCCATCCGGCTTTGGTGCCGATAACTTTACGGCGTTTGTCGGTGTAGGCTACCAGGAAAGAACTCGTTTTGGCAATGAGGATGACGGTGGTATGGTTGTGGGCATTGGTGTAGGGGATGCCCGTGAGAATGTTGGGGTGCAGTTGTCTTATACCGTAGCCAGTTTTGGGGGGAGTCGGGATTTTGGTGCCGGTGGTTTTAATGCCAAATTCCATAAGCGTTTGGAGGATGATTTGTCGGTGGCCTTGGGCTGGGAAGGGTTTATTACGACTGACTCTCCTATAGATTTTAAAGATTCGATCTATGGCTCTGTTTCCCATCTGATTCGTACTCGTGAAAATATCACTCAGCCTTTTAGTCGGGTGGCATTGACAGCAGGGGTGGGGAATGGTCGTTTCCGTACAGAAGATGATGTTTTTGATGAGCGAGACAACATTAATGTCTTTG